>JAOFNL010000165.1 GCA_028041985.1 Psychromonas sp.
AATAAAATTTCGGATAGAGGTTAAACTTAACTCAGCACTTTTCATGTGACTTTCTAAGTTCTCAATTTGATGCTCTTGCTTAGCTTGCTCTCTACGTTCAACTTCTTCTTTTAATTCATTAAGAGCGATTTGTGTCTGCGAAATTAACTGATTCAACCTTTCAGACGTCAACACTTTTAAATTGGTCATTCTATTATCCTTAATTAACAATGCTGCTGATACCTAGTAATAAGAGCGGTGCAACAAAGAACACACCCACCACATAACTTAACGCAGCTAATTTATTTTCAGCGCCTATTCTGCCTAAAGATTCAGCTAATTTAATTGGCACATTTCTTAATGCAGGAATACCGTAAATAACCAACACACCTAGAATATTATAAACAAGGTGAATAAATGCAATTTGTAATGCCGCTTGTGCATTTCCTGTCACAGCTGTCGCAGCTAACACTGCAGTTACACAAGTACCAATATTTGCACCTAAGGTAAATGGATAGATATCTTTAAGCTTGAAAGCACCAGATCCAGCAAGAGGCACCATTAAAGAAGTCGTCGTTGAAGATGATTGAACTAACATGGTAACTAAAGTTCCAGACGCAATGCCAGAGAGAGGACCTCGCCCAATAGCCGTATGCATGATGTTTTTCGCTCTACCAACCATCAATTTTTTAAGTAATTTACCCACTAAAGTGATGGAGATAAAAATTAAAGCAATGCCTGCAATAATCAGCATGATCCCACCAAGATGATCGCCCATCATTTTTGCAACACCTTTAAAGGTATCAACAACAGGAGCAGTGGCGGCTTTAACAAAGTTCATGCTTTTCATTGAAGTGTCGCCAGCATGATAAAAGAAGCCCGATAACCAAGCCCCTATTTTTTGTAGTAAACCAAAAGCGATTTCCAATGGTAAAAAGATAATGACTGAGAGTAGATTGAAAAAATCATGAACAGTCGCAGCAGAAAAAGCACGTTGAAATTCATCTTTAACACGTACGTGGCCTAAAGATACAATTGTATTAGTAATTGACGTTCCAACGTTAGCTCCCATTACCATTGGCACAGCAAGCTCAACGGGTAATCCTCCCGCCACTAACCCGACGATAATTGATGTCACCGTAGAAGAAGATTGAATAAGCGCAGTAGCCACAATCCCTACAACCAAACCAGCAAAAGGATTACTCGCGAAAGCAAATAGCTCCTTAGCTTGATCGCCCGCCGCCATTTTAAAACCACCGCCAATTATACTAACGGCACAGATTAAGAAATAAACTAGTAAAGCAACGGCTATCCATTGCATCGAATTATTAGCCGTTCCTCTTTGAGGAATGGCCGTTTGTGTATTTTCTAACATACTAAAGTATCCTAAGGGTTATATATAGACGATTAAGATACGATTTATATTTTACATTTAGGTTACAATCATTATTTAGTTAAAATAGAAGAAATAAAAAATAGATAAGTAAAAAGTTGCTATGTAACCTGAACACTAGTTAATAAAGGTTCTACTCAAAATCAATACCCAGCCCTTTGAAATTATCGAAACAAGTGAACGCAGATAAGTTGTGTTAAGAACGTTGCTTAACCAGAATTCAGGTTATTTATTATAACTATCAGTCATCGCGATAAAGAGTTAACATTTCGCCCCCGATAATATGGTGATAAAATAATCCTCTCTTATTCACATTAGGTAGCACTATGAGCCAAACCGATAATATTTTTAGTATTCCATTGGATAAAATCGACAGTTTTAGCTTTGATCAGCAAGTGGTACAAGTTTTCCCGGACATGATCAAACGCTCAGTACCGGGCTATGAAAATATTATTAATAGCATTGCAGTGATCACACAACGTTGTGCCGTTGATAACTCAAACCTATATGATCTTGGCTGTTCTTTAGGGGCTGCAACATTATCGATGCGACGCGGATTAAGTGACAAAGCAGGTTGCCAAATTATCTCTGTAGATAACTCATCAGCGATGGTGGAATCTTGTAAGCAACACATCCATGCTTATAAATCAGACATTCCTGTTTCCGTGCTACAAGATGATATTTGTAACATCAAAATAGAAAATGCCTCAGTGGTTGTACTTAATTTTACTTTACAATTTTTAACACCAGAAAAACGCCTGAGTTTATTAACCAATATCTACAACGGTTTATTACCGGGTGGTGTGTTAGTGCTATCTGAAAAGTTTATTTTTGATGATCCTAAAAGCCATCAATTATTGATAGATTTGCATCTAGATTTCAAACGAAGCCAAGGTTATAGCGAATTAGAAATAAGCCAAAAACGTTCATCATTAGATAACGTACTCATCTCCGATACCGTTGAGCAACACTACCAACGCTTACAACAAGCAGGATTCCAGCATAACGACCTTTGGTATCAATGTTTCAATTTTGGCTCAATCCTCAGCATTAAATAAGTATTACAAATGGTAAAAATTTATGATCGATTTCAGTAACTTCTACAGCATTATTGCTAAAAACCGTTTAAGCCATTGGTTACGTACCTTGCCTGCACAACTACATGAGTGGGAGAATATACATGTTCACGGCACATTAGCCAGTTGGGATCGAGTGTTAAATAAGTTTCCCAATATAAAGACAAACAATATCGAATTAAAAGATGAAGTCCGCATTGGCGATGGTAATGAACTATCTGCTGGAGAAGCAAAAAAATTAGAAAATTTGTTACAAAAATTTCACCCATGGCGTAAAGGCCCCTTTCATATTCATGGCATACATATCGATACCGAATGGCGTAGCGATTGGAAGTGGGATCGGGTTTTACCTCATATCAGCCCACTTAAATATCGCTACGTATTAGATGTAGGTTGTGGCAGTGGTTACCATATGTGGCGAATGCGTGGTGAAGGCGCTGAATTTGTAGTGGGCATAGACCCAAGTGAACTGTTTTTGTGTCAATTTGAAGCGGTTCGCCATTTTGCGAATAAAGATCAAAATGTAAACCTGTTACCTTTAGGCATTCAAGAACTTCCGAAACTAGAAGCTTTTGATACCGTTTTTTCAATGGGAGTGTTATACCACCGAAAATCCCCTATGGATCATATTACCCAACTACAAGATCAATTAGTTGAAGGTGGTGAGTTAGTCCTAGAAACATTAGTCATTGAAGGGGATGAAAACGATGTATTAGTGCCCTTTGACCGTTATGCAAAAATGCGTAACATTTGGTTCTTACCAAGTGCCAAAGCATTAAAACTGTGGGTAGAAAAATGTGGTTTTGAAGATGTGCGTATCGTAGATATCAATGACACATTAACCGGTGAACAGCGAAGTACCGCTTGGATGACTAACGAATCTTTAGAAGATTATTTAGATCCAACGGATCCCACAAAAACTGTTGAAGGTCACCCAGCACCTAAACGCGCCCTATTAATTGCTAAAAAACAAGTAAAAACAATCAGTTAAATCATACTTTTCATCATGCCTGTCATTAAGCTGACAGGCATTTTCTTTTTCATTTTGAGTTTCATATTGTATTAGCTATTTTTATAGCTTATTTTATTCACCTGATAAATAAACGAGTTGGCACTGCAATGCATAAAGAAGATTTTCTTAACCGTTTTATGCTGCAAAAATTAGCTTCGTCTGAGTCCTCTACTGAACATCTTCGGCAACGAGTTCAACGGCAAAAACCGTTAAAAAAAAGCAGCAGTGCTAATCCCACTAATACAAAGAAAAAATGGTCTACATGTGATCTTAACGCAACGAGCATTGCATCTGAAACATCATGCAGGGCAAATCAGTTTTCCAGGAGGAAAAGTTGAATTAACTGATGATTCTTTAGCACATACGGCATTACGTGAAACAGAAGAAGAGATAGGTATTAGACAAAAAGAGATTCAACTGGTTGGTAACCTAGCCTCACTAACAACCAGCACTGGTTACCACATTACGCCTTTTATTG
>JAOFNL010000166.1 GCA_028041985.1 Psychromonas sp.
GGTAATGTCAAATAAGTTATTTACATTTTATTTTTAATAACCCCGCTTTAACTTGTAATTTTAATTTTTAATAATAAAATAGCTGTTGTTTTATACAGTTGTGTTCTGCTAATCATTCTTTGTTATTTCATTTGAAGAGGTTTCGTTAAAATATGCGAGTTAATATAACTTCTTCAGTTAATGCTAAATCAAGTGAATTACCTACTCGGAAAATTATTCATATCGATATGGATTGTTTTTTTGCTGCTGTAGAAATGAGAGACAATCCGGCGTATCGAGATATTCCACTCGCTATCGGGGGGAAAAGTCAGCAAAGAGGAGTTCTCTCAACATGCAATTATTTAGCGCGTCAGTTTGGTTTGCATTCCGCAATGCCTGTTTTTAAAGCCAAGCAATTATGCCCCCAATTATTAGTAGTACCCGGTCGAATGCATGTTTATACAGAGGTGTCACAAAAGTTACGGGAAATATTTCATCGTTATACGGATCTGGTTGAGCCATTATCTTTAGATGAAGCATTTTTGGATGTGACCCATTGTCAGTTATTTCAAGGCTCTGCAACCTATATAGCACGGGACATACGAAGATCTATTGAAGAAGAGCTTAATCTCACCGCTTCAGCAGGTATTTCTTATTGTAAGTTTTTAGCAAAAATAGCCTCCGATGAAAACAAACCCAATGGGCAATGTGTGATCAGCCCTGAACAAGCGAAAGACTTTATTCAAACATTACCACTTAAAAAAATACCGGGTGTAGGAAAGGTTGGCCAACAACATTTAGCGGATAAAGGGTTATTCACCTGTGCAGATATTCTGAATTTTCCTGAAAATGAACTGATAGCAAGCTTTGGTAAATTAGGTATTGCGCTTTTATCCTACAGTAAAGGCATTGATCTGCGTCAAGTACAACCTAATAGGGAACGAAAGTCAGTTGCTGTAGAACGAACCTTTGAACACAACTTACAAAGTGAAATACAATGCTTGAGTTATTTGGATGATTTCTATAAACAATTAGAAAAACGAGTAGAAAAACATTTAGATAAAAAAGTGATCACCAAGTTAGGTGTTAAGGTAAAATTCAGTGATTTTACAATCAAGAGTTGTGAGCGAAAATACTCACATTTAAATCAATCTATTTTTGAAGAATTATTACATCAATTACTTACGGCGAACCCTGAACAATCAATTCGATTATTGGGATTAAGTGTAGGGATCGCAAATAAATCTAATGAACAATCGCTGCAGTTTTCATTGGGCTTTTATTGATCTAGATACATGTTAACAACAAATTCACATGCGTAACTAGAGAGTGGCTATTGATGATTTTTATTAATTGAGGCAGTATCAGTTGCAATAAATTTTTTGTTGAATTTTGACGATTCACTTCGTATGACTTTATTTCTAATATTGTTCTTAGAAATAAATTTTTGAAGCGAAAAGCTATTCAACTGATGTTAAATGAATATTTTTATCTCATGTCATCCAAGGATTATTAATGAAACCAAGCGTAAAACCAACTAACCCAAATTTCTCTTCTGGTCCATGTACTAAACGTCCAGGCTATGATTTATCAAAGCTAAATACAGACTCTTTAGGTCGTTCTCATCGTAGTGCTTTAGGTAAAGAACGTTTAGCAAAAGCGATTACAGAAACTAGTCGCTTATTAGATTTACCTGAAGGTTACAAAGTAGGTATTGTACCGGGTTCTGATACTGGTGCGATGGAAATGGCAATGTGGTCAATGTTAGGCCAACGTCCTGTTGATGTATTTTCTTGGGAATCATTTGGCGCGGGTTGGGCATCAGATATTGCGAAGCAATTAAAGCTAGAAGATGCTCGCTCGTTTGTTGCAGGCTATGGTGAATTACCTGACTTCTCACAAGCAAATAAAGATCACGACATTATTTTTACTTGGAATGGAACGACTTCTGGGGTGAAAGTTGAAAATGCAGATTGGATTGCAGATGATCGTACAGGTTTAACTATTTGTGATGCAACCAGTGCTGTTTTTGCAATGGATATTGATTGGAAAAAAATTGATGTTGCAACGTTTAGTTGGCAGAAAGTGCTAGGCGGTGAAGGTGCACACGGTATGTTAATTCTGAGTCCAAGAGCCGTTGAACGCTTAGAATCCTATACGCCAGCATGGCCATTGCCTAAAATCTTCCGCTTAACGAATAAAGGTCAGTTAATAGACGGGATTTTTACTGGTGCAACAATCAATACTCCATCAATGTTATGTGTTGAAGATTATTTAGATGCATTGAATTGGATTGATGAAATCGGCGGTTTAAAAGCTGCGATTGATAAAAGCGAAAGTAACTTAGCTGTATTAGCAGGATTCGTTGCTGAAAACGATTGGATTGAATTTTTAGCACAAGACGCAGCTATTTGTTCAAATACGAGCGTATGTTTCCAATTAAAAGCAACCGATGAGCAAATTAAAGCGATGATTAAATTGCTTGGCGCTGAAAAAGTGGCATTTGATATTGGCGCATATAAAGACGCTCCATCTGGCTTACGTATTTGGGCGGGTGCGACAGTTGAACAAGCTGATCTTGAAGCATTGCTACCTTGGTTAACATGGGCTTACAACGAAGTTACTGCGTAGTAAAGATCGTGCATCAAAGAACACTTATTTTATAAAAAGTTAAAAGAGTAAAAAAATGAAACAAATTAGAACATATAACAATATCGCTGATAAAGGCTTAAGTATTTTCTCTAAAGATCGTTTTGAGGTGTCAGCTGCAGCAGAAGCGCCAGCGGCAATTTTATTACGCAGCCATAAGTTACATAATGAAACATTACCGTCGTCTGTACTAGCAATCGCGCGTGCAGGTGCTGGTGTCAATAATATTCCAGTTTCAGAGTACACACCAAAAGGGATCGTCGTATTTAATACGCCTGGTGCTAATGCTAATGCAGTAAAAGAACTCGTATTAACAAGCTTATTACTAGGTTCTCGTGGCGTAACGCAAAGCATGGAATATGTTAAATCGTTAGTCTCTGAAACAGACGCTGCTGAGTTAAACAAAAAAGTTGAAGCGGGCAAAAAACAATACGGTGGTTCAGAACTGACCGGTAAAACTCTTGGTGTTGTAGGCTTGGGCGCAATCGGTGCAAAAGTGGCTAACATGGCTATTAGCTTAGGTATGAAAGTAATTGGTTATGATCCAGCTTTAAGTGTTGAAGCAGCTTGGCAGTTGTCTTCTCAAGTAAGTCGTGCGGAAAACCTTAACTCATTATTAGCTCGAGCTGATTACGTAACACTGCATGTACCAGCAATTGCTCCAACGATTGGTATGATGAATGAAGATGCATTTGCTGCTGCTAAAGACGGTATGGTTTTAGTTAACTTAGCGCGTGGTGAATTAGTTGAAGAAGCTGCAGTGATTAATGCCTTAGATTCTGGCAAAGTAGGTGCTTATTTGTCTGACTTTCCAAGTGAAGGTTTAATCGCACATGGTAAAGCGACATTATTTCCACACCTAGGTGCAAGTACAGAAGAAGCTGAAGAAAACTGTGCAATTATGGCGGCTAACCAATTAATCGACTTTTTAGATAACGGTAACATTGTTAACTCTGTTAACTTCCCTGCTGTTTCAATGGAGCGCACATCGGGTTACCGCTTAACATTTGCAAATGATAACGTGCCAAAAGTATTAGGAACTGTATTGAATTTGTTAGCAGATTTAAACATTAACGTGTTAGATATGGTAAACAAAAGTCGTGATAACATTGCTTATACTATTTTGGATATTGAGCAAGAGCCTACAGATCAACTAATTGAAAAAGTAGCTGCAGTTGAACATGTATTCCACGTTCGTCGTGTTTAATTTTGTATTTGTAATCTTTAATATTTAGCGATTTATTCACTGAATTTAATAA
>JAOFNL010000167.1 GCA_028041985.1 Psychromonas sp.
AGTTCTGATTCAACATAAGTATATTAGTCGTGTCTGCAAGACAATTAACTGGTAAATCATCCCTATTATTATCTGTTTATTAAAATCAATAAATTGGTTAAGGAAACCGAAATGACTAATTCACTATTTCAACCCATAAAATTGGGTGCTGTCTCTCTTAAAAATCGAATTGTAATGCCGCCGATGACTCGCTCTCGTGCAACTCAACCGGGGAATGAGGCGAATGAGATGATGGCCGAATATTATGCTCAACGTGCTTCAGCCGGACTGATTATTGCTGAAGGCACACAAATATCTCCTCTTGGTCAGGGATATGCGTGGACACCTGGCATTTATTCTCCAGCACAAATCGCGGGATGGAAAAAAGTGACTGATGCTGTGCATGCCAAAGGAGGGACTATTTTCGCACAACTTTGGCATGTTGGTCGTGTTAGCCATCCTGCTAATACAGGCGGTGTGCAACCTATCTCATCATCTGCTTTAACAGCAGAGAGTGTCAAAGTATTTATTGATAACGGAACAGATGAACCTGGCTTTGTTGATGTTGTTGAGCCGCGTGAAATGAGTAAAGCGGATATTAAAAATGTGATCGAAGAATATCGGCAAGCAGCTTTAAATGCGATTGAAGCAGGCTTTGATGGGGTTGAACTTCATGGTGCCAATGGTTATTTAATTAATCAGTTTATAGATTCAGAAGCGAATGTTCGGACTGATGAATACGGTGGCACTATTGAGAATAGATTACGCTTTTTAGACCAAGTCGTTGCTATATTAGTAGAGGCAATAGGCGCTGATCGTGTCGGCGTTCGTTTAGCTCCATTTACATCATTAAACGGTACGATTGATGCGACACCGATAGAAACTTATACCGCAGCGGCTAAATTATTGAATGCACATCAAATAGTGTATTTACATATTGCCGAAGTTGATTGGGATGATGCACCAGAAACACCTGTGCTGTTCATTCAAGCAATACGTAAAGTGTTCACTAGAATACTAATTTATGCAGGGCGTTACAATGCTGAAAAAGGGCATCGAGCGATTAGCGCAGGCCTTGCTGATATGATTGCTTTTGGTCGACCATTTGTTGCCAACCCTGATTTACCTGAGCGTATTAAAAATGGTTACCCATTGGCGCAACACAATCCAAATACTTTATTTGGTGGTGGTAAAGAAGGATTAACTGATTACGCAGAATACGCAAAATAGATTGTTATACCAATTGTAGTAAGTATGTGATCTAAATTTTCGCAGAAAAAACAATTCAATTCGAGGCGTAAATTGACGTAAATGGTTATTCTCTTTACGAAATTTACAACGAAGAAGTGAGTTGTTTGAGCCAGTAAAATAGATCAGCTATTTATTTCGATTGGTATTAATAAGATAATATTGAAGGTAGGTGATTGTTAGCGTTATATTTTATACTATTCCAGAAATAGGAAAGGGCAGCCTAAGCTGCCCTAATTTAGTCACACTATCAAATCCGTGATAGAAGTTGCTCCATGCAAAACATCCTTTTGACTATTGCCATACTAGGCATCCACTTCCCAAATCCATTGGGCTTCTTCCTTGCATTTACATCCCTATATGATAAACATCCTGCTTATCAATCCAACATCCAGTTGACTTCTTCCATGACACTTCCCTATTTAATAAACATCCTGCTTATTAACTGCTCCCTATCCTTGGAAGGTGTCCTCATTACATCCTGTAATGCCATCCTTGTCTTTCCTTACGATAAACATCCTGCTTTTCTAACTCCAATCCTTGAAGTGTCCTTTTATCATCCTGATACGATAAATAATCCTTATTTACCGATTAACAACATCCTGTTGTTTCCTTGCTGTCCGTTGCTGATTTACATCCTATAAATCATCTACGTCCTTGTTTGCGGAAGAGATAATACGATCCTTGGCAAGAATAAACTGCGACAAAACATCAAACTAGCATCAAACATATACCCATAAAATGGTCTTGATTATATATATCAATCACTTAGCTTATTTTTAAGTGGAATGAAAAATAAAATAAATTGCTTAAAGAGAGGATCTGCTACGCTTGCAATGGTCGATCTCGCACAAAGCTATTTTTGAGGATAAAGCACTCAAGCTATTTTTGTATGAAAATAATACAAATAGGGTAAACGTTTGTATTATTTTAGGAGATTTTTTGAAAGGAGAATTATAATTTCCTGGTAAATAAAGTTGGTTTTAATGGTTTACTTTGATTTTTGCAATCATTTGTATTGATCCTTTGGAAGTAGTTGTTAAACACAAAACGCTAGTGTGTAAACTAGCGCCTTATTAAACCATTTAAAACCGTGTTATTTCATTTCAGTAATAAATTTATTGCTCGCACGACGGACTTTTTTCAAATCTTTTAACCAATCGCCTTCTTCAGCTCTATAACCTAACGGTAGCAAAATTACGGAGCGAAGCCCTTTTTCTTTTAACCCTAGTATTTCATCTACTTTTTCAGGATCAAACCCTTCCATTGGTGTACTGTCCACACCTTCTTCAGCCGCAGCGATTAACGCGGTACCCAAACCAATATAAGCCTGACGAGCAGCATGTTGATAATTAACTTCAGGCTCTCGAGGAGGGTAAGAAGCTAAAATCATTTGGCGGTAATCTTCCCAACCTTGGTTTTTAAAGCCACGTTCATCATTTACAAGATCGAACATTTCATTAATGCGATCTTCTGTGTAATTGTCCCATGCGGCAAAAACTAAAAGGTGTGAACCGTCAGTTATTTGTGTTTGATTCCATGCATGAGGAACAATTTTTTCACGCAGTTCATTATTGGTCACCACAAAAACTTCATAAGGTTGTAAACCACTAGACGTTGCCGTTAGACGGATTGCTTCTAAAATTCGCTCTACTTTAGCTTGTTCAACTGCTTTCGTTGGTTCCATCTTTTTAGTAGCGTAGCGCCAGTTTAATTTATCTATTAAATTCGATTGTAGTGACATAGTTAATTTTCCTTAAAGAGTGTTATAAATGTATGGAGCTATTTGATTTTAATTCAAGTGTATGGAGTTCATTAATTGTAAAAATTTAATGGTAAAGTTGTCGTACAATTAGAAAGCATTTTAGTTATAGGCCAATAATAAACAGTTCCGATGTTAGGCGATAATTTGCTGAAAGCATCTATGTACTTAAGTCCTGTGTTGGTCTAGCCTATGTCTAAAAATCCTGTAACTGAATAATTTTTATATGAAGATATCATGACATAGCATCATCTATATGGACTGTTCTGTTATTAAGCCTTAACATATTGGACAATAGATTTTTAAAATAGATAAGTGAATCATTAGATTACTTGTAATTTCAACTGAGTAAATGGAAACGTTATGATGCAGCATCCAACTTGGGAACTCCCAATCAACAATGATAATAATGCAGGGCTGTTATTAACACCTTGCCCTGGTACAAAAGGTGTGTCACTTATTGACAGTGTTGCACAGCTTAAATCTCAAGGTGTTACTGTTGTTGTAACTGCGTTAAGTACCCAAGAGATGCGTGAAAGTGGTGTTGCTACGTTACCTGAAGAGGTTGAGAAAGTGGGGTTACAATGGTTTCATACTCCGATTGAAGATGACTCTACACCAGATGAAGCATTCCATTTGCGTTGGAAACACATTGTCCCATCTCTTCATAAAGCATTAGATAATGGCGATAAAATAGCACTGCATTGCATGGGTGGATCTGGTCGAACAGGTTTACTTGCTGCTCATCTTTTATTGGATCGAGGCTGGGAATTGCAAAAAGTTATTACTCAAGTGCAGTCTTTAAGGCCGGGTGCGTTTACTAAAAATGCACAAGTTGAATATATTCATGAGTTTGTTAATAATACCAATTGCAGTAAATAGCTGATCTATTTT
>JAOFNL010000168.1 GCA_028041985.1 Psychromonas sp.
TACATTAAAAAAAAAGCCACTCAATTGAGTGGCTTCCTATTCATAAATATTAACAGTTAAAGATTAACCATTAATACGTTTATGTAACTCTTGAACTGAGTTAACCGTTGCTTCGTCTGCAGTTGGGTCAGCGGTATGTGCCTGACACGTTGCAAATGCACCGTTTAACGTCGTAGTGTAGTTTACTTTGTAACGCAATGCAGCACGACGTAGTTGACGAGAATCTTCAATCGCTACGCGGCCTTCAGTTGTATTAACAATGTAGCTGTATTCAGAGTTTTTAATACGATCCAAGATATGAGGACGACCTTCCGATACTTTATTTACATGACGAGCTTCAATACCCGCTTCTTGTAAAATAACTAAGGTACCGTCAGTTGCATCAATTTCATAACCTAATTCGATTAAGTTTTTCGCTAATTTAGCAACACGTTTTTTATCGCTGTTACGCACAGAAATTAACGCACGACCGATTTCAGGCACTTCTTTCGTTGAACCTAATTCAGCTTTTGCATAGGCTTCAGCAAAGGTATCTCCAGCTCCCATCACTTCACCTGTTGAACGCATTTCTGGGCCTAAAATTGGGTCAGAACCAGGGAATTTGTTAAACGGTAATACCACTTCTTTAACAGAGTAATATGGTGGAATGACCTCTTTGGTTACGCCTAATTCTTTCAGCGTTTTACCTGCCATGACACTTGCACCAATTTTAGCAATTGGAACACCTGTCGCTTTAGAAACAAATGGAACGGTACGTGCTGCACGAGGGTTTACTTCAATCATGTAAACTTCGTTATCTTTAACAGCAAGCTGTGTATTCATTAAACCAACAACGCCTAACTCTAATGCTAATGCTTTAATGTAACCACGCATTTCATCTTGGATTTCAGCACTTAATGTATAAGCAGGTAATGAACATGCAGAGTCACCAGAGTGAACCCCAGCTTGTTCGATATGTTCCATAATACCGCCGATCACGACATCAGTTCCGTCACAGATTGCATCAATATCAACTTCAATTGCATCATCTAGGAATCGGTCAAGTAGAACAGGAGACTCGTTAGAAACACTGACTGCTTCTTTAAAGTAACGGCGCAAATCTGTTTCATCATATACGATTTCCATTGCACGACCACCTAATACATAAGAAGGACGAACTACTAGTGGATAACCAATACGAGTTGCAGATGCAACAGCTTGCTCAAGTGTTGTTACTGTATCATTTTCAGGCTGTTTAAGACCTAAACGCTCAACCACTTGTTGGAAACGCTCGCGGTCTTCTGCACGGTCGATTGCTTCTGGAGAAGTACCAATGATTGGCACACCAGCAGCTTCTAATGCGCGGGCTAGTTTAAGTGGCGTTTGGCCACCGTATTGCACGATAACGCCTTTTGGCTTTTCAACACGTACGATTTCAAGTACGTCTTCAAGTGTAATTGATTCAAAGTATAAACGATCTGATGTATCGTAGTCTGTTGAAACCGTTTCAGGGTTACAGTTAACCATGATGGTCTCATAACCGTCTGCACGCATTGCTTGCGCAGCGTGTACACAACAGTAATCAAATTCAATACCTTGACCGATACGGTTAGGACCACCACCAATGATCATGATTTTTTCATTATCAGTAGGGTTTGCTTCACACTCTTCATCATAAGTAGAGTACATATAAGCAGTATCCGATGAGAACTCAGCAGCACAGGTATCAACACGTTTATAAACTGGGTGTAATGCAAATTTCTCACGTAATTTACGTACTTCAGTTTCAGAAATACCCACAACAGATGCGATACGGCTATCCGCAAAACCTTTACGCTTAAGACGTCTTAACGTTGCTTCATCTAAATCACGGAAGCCACCTTCAGCTAGTTTTTTCTCTTCAAGAATTAGATCTTCGATTTGTACTAAGAACCAGTTGTCAATCATCGTGATGTTATGGATCTCTTCCATTGTCATTCCTAAACGGAATGCGTCACCGATGTACCAAATACGCTCTGCACCTGCTTCACGTAATTCGTATAAAACTTTATCTTTTGCACCTTCGTCGTTTAAGTCAACCATTGGGCTGAAACCATCAGCGCCAACTTCTAAACCACGTAATGCTTTTTGTAATGATTCTTGTTGGTTACGGCCAATCGCCATTACCTCACCAACTGATTTCATTTGCGTTGTTAAACGGCTATTTGAGTTAGCAAATTTCTCGAAGTTAAAACGAGGAATTTTTGTTACAACATAATCAATAGTCGGTTCAAATGATGCTGGAGTTTTACCGCCAGTGATATCATTTTGTAACTCATCAAGCGTGTACCCAATTGCTAATTTAGCAGCGATTTTAGCAATTGGGAAACCCGTTGCTTTTGATGCTAATGCAGATGAGCGTGATACACGTGGGTTCATCTCGATTAATACCATGCGGCCGTCTGCAGGGTTGATACCAAACTGTACGTTTGAACCACCTGTTTCAACACCGATTTCACGTAATACAGCTAAAGAAGCATTACGCATTAATTGATATTCTTTATCTGTTAATGTTTGCGCAGGTGCGACAGTGATTGAGTCACCAGTATGAATACCCATTGGGTCGAAGTTTTCAATGGCACAAACAATGATACAGTTATCATTTTTGTCGCGAACTACTTCCATTTCATACTCTTTCCAACCGATTAATGATTCATCGATCAATAATTCGCTTGTTGGAGATAGGTCTAAACCATTTGAACAAATGTCATCAAATTCTTCTTTATTGTACGCGATACCACCACCTGTACCACCCATCGTAAACGATGGACGAATGATACAAGGGAAACCAACCATGTCTAACACACCGTAAGCTTCTTCCATTGAGTGTGCGATACCTGCACGTGGACATTCAAGTCCAATTTTCTTCATTGCAGCGTCAAAACGACTACGGTCTTCAGCTTTATCGATTGCATCAGCTGTTGCACCAATCATTTCAACATTATATTTTGCTAATACGCCTTTTGCTTCAAGTTCTAATGCACAGTTAAGTGCAGTTTGACCACCCATCGTTGGTAATACTGCACATGGGCGTTCTTTAGCGATAATTTTTTCAACAACTTCCCAATGGATTGGTTCGATGTAGGTTGCATCGGCCATTTCTGGATCAGTCATAATAGTTGCAGGGTTAGAGTTAACTAATACAACTCGGTAACCTTCTTCTTTTAACGCTTTACACGCTTGTGCACCTGAGTAATCAAACTCACAGGCTTGACCGATTACAATCGGTCCCGCACCAATAATTAGGATAGTTTTTAAGTCATTACGTTTTGGCATCTGAAATTACCTTTCTATTTCTGTTCAATTGTTTGCGAATAACGGTATCCGATTAACTAAGCGTTTTTGTACTGTTCAATCAATTCAATGAAGTGATCAAATAATGGTGCTGCATCATGAGGACCTGGGCTTGCTTCTGGGTGGCCTTGGAAACTAAATGCAGCTTTATCAGTACGATGAATGCCTTGTAGTGAACCATCAAACAATGACACATGCGTTGCACGTAAGTTTGCCGGTAATGTTGCTTCATCAGCAGCAAAACCATGATTTTGGCTAGTGATCATAACTACGTTACGATCCAAGTCTTTTACCGGGTGGTTAGCACCGTGATGACCAAATTTCATTTTTACTGTTTTTGCACCACTTGCCAATGCAAGTAGTTGATGTCCTAAACATATACCGAATACTGGAATATCGGTTTTTAGAATTTCTTGAATCGCTTCGATAGCATAAGTACAAGGTTCTGGATCACCAGGACCATTGGATAGGAAAATACCATCTGGATTCATTGCTAATACTTCGGCTGC
>JAOFNL010000169.1 GCA_028041985.1 Psychromonas sp.
GGTTATAAAATGGCGGGTGCAGCGCATTATGCATATACCAATGACCTTCGTACTTCCTTAGATGGTACTCAAAATGTAACAACTTATGGTGTGGCATTATCTCCTGCGATACCTTCTCTCACGATTCCTGTCCCAGGTAGTATCACTGATGAAGTGAATATATTGCCTGCTTGCCGAAATACAAGTACGTATATTGACAGCAATTGTGCCATTGTTGATTTTAAAATATCTGAGCCCTATCAGGAAGATAGCGCAAACCCTGGTGAGTATATCGGTACTTTATATGTAAACTGGGAAGATAGTGAACAGGGCGGAGACTATGACCAAGATATGTGGGGAACCATTAAGTACCGTATCACTTCTAGTAAAATTACAATCACCACCGATGTGATTGCAGAATCAACTGGTAATGACCTTGGCTTTGGTTATGTAATCAGTGGCACAACAGATGATGGATTTCACGTACATTCTGGGATTTCGGAAGTAATCATTGACAGTTGCTTTAAGTGCCAAGCATCTGATGCCGCCACATCTCAAATTTATACCCTAGGTTCATCAACGGCTAACTTTCTTAAATCTCCTTTATATTATGCTGCAAAATGGGGTGGCTTTTCTGATTTAGATAATGACGGAACACCATCAAGCAGTGCTGAGTGGGATACTACCGACAACGCAACAGGTGATAGTGTGTCTGACGGTATACCCGATAAATATTTTTTAGCGACGAATCCATCACAATTAGAGTCTCAACTTAAACAAGTACTAGATTCAATTATCGCTAGTACGTCTTCAGGTACAGGTGCCGCGGTTGTCTCTAACAGCACATCGGGTGCAGGGGCTATTTATCAAGCACTTTACCAACCTCAATTAACAAGTGGTACCGAAACCGTCTCATGGGTCGGTCGCTTAAATGGGATATTTATTGATAGCAACTTAAATTTACGTGAGGATGCTAATAGAGATGGCATTCTTGATGATTATGATACCGATAAAATCATAACAATCGGTTATGACGATGCGTTGGGAGATACTTTCTTTCAGCGATATACAACGACTGATAACGGTACAACATTGGTGACAGATGGCGGGCTTGAATCATTAGACGATTTAAATCCGATATGGAGCGCTGTCGAAGAGCTTGCTAGTGTCTCAGATGTAATTACACAAAGAGGTTATACTGCTAAAGCAAGTAATGGGCGATATATTTTTACTGCTTTAAAAGATACGGGCTCTAGTACTTCTATGGTGAATAATAACGATATTGTAGATTTCACAGCCAGCGATATGGATCCATATTACGGTTATATGGCAATCGAACAGAGTGAAGTGGCTGATTTAGTCAATTACATCAGAGGAGATGACTCAGTTGCAAACAGTCGAAGCCGCACAGTTGATGGCAGTGTTTGGCGTTTGGGTGACATAATACATTCCTCTCCTATTTTAGTGTCGTCTCCAGATGCGGGTTATGATGACAGCCATGGAGATACTGAGTATGGTGAGTTTGTAACAAAATACAGTGATCGCAGACACATGATCTATGTCGGCGCAAATGATGGTATGTTACATGCCTTTAATGCGGGATTCTGGAAAGAAAGTACGACACAGTTTGATACAACTACAACGGATATATCTTCCGTTACTGAGCATAATCTTGGTGCAGAATTATGGGCTTACGTGCCTACGAATCTACTACCTCATTTACAATGGTTAAAAAGTGCTAGCTATCCACACGTATATTACATGGATGGCGTAGGCTTTGCGCAAGACGTTAAAATTTTCAATGACGACACTACACATACAAATGGTTGGGGCACTATTTTGGTGATGGGGATGCGTTTTGGTGGTGGTGCGATGGATCTGGATATAGATGACGACGGCACAGTTGATCAAACGACTGGCTCTGGTTATGTGATCATGGATATTACCGATCCAGAAAGTGCTCCTATTTTGTTAGCTGAAATTACTGCTCCAGAATTTGGCTACACAACCAGTAAACCTGTTATTGTGCAAGATCGCTCTGGTGCGACTAATGACTGGACCTTAGTTATCGGTTCTGGTCCTCATGGTGATAGTGCGCTTACCACGGGACATAGTGACCAGAATGCCAAGATTATTCAGGTAAATTTAAATAGAGTCTTCAGAAATTATAATAGAAATCAAACTCAAAGTATTTATAGAAACGGTTTTTCTCCTTCCGATGACAGCACAACAGAAGCAAACAGTTTGGTGGGTGATTTAACAGTGGCTGACTGGGATGAAGACTTAGAAGATGATGTTGTTTATTTTGGAACTTCCTCACTGGCTGGAACAAGTGTCGAAGGTAAATTGATGAGATTATCATTATCAAGCGGTGCAAACGGTGCTGTCAATACGTTAGTAAATGTGCAAAAACCAATAATATATGCACCTTTAACTGGAATAGATACCACAATTGATACAAACCGATGGGTCATGGCTGGAACAGGGCGTTACATCACTTCGGAAGACACACTTAATGAAGATCAACAGTGGTTCTTTGGTGTCAAAGAAGAAAAAGAATCAGACGATAGCTATGATTATGATAATGAAGTTGCTTTTGGCGACTTAGAAGATACCACTGATATCATTGTTTATTCAGATAGTTCACTTCTTAATGGAGACGGCAGTACATACTCTTTGGGTGGAGATGATATCGATAATTTTGACGAGATGAAAAACGGAACCACTACTAAGCCTACTGCAGGAATGATAGGGCATAGCGGTTGGAAAGTTAGTTTTGAGAAACCAACGGACGCACCTAGTGGCCGTTATACTGGTGTTATAGCCGCTAGTAGTGTTAGCTCTGGATTAATCCTTTTTGCAGAGTATGTGCCACCCAGTGAAGTTTGTGAAATATATGGGGATAGTTACTTTTGGGCGTTGTCATTTGAGACAGGGACTTCAACCTATTTTGCACCGCTTGGGCAAGATTCCTATAACACAGTGGTGAATGATGAAGGTGTTACTGTAACAGCTTCATTAAGTAAAATTGCAGGAGCGGAATTCGGCATAAAAGGACAATCAACTGGTGCGACATTTGTTGTCGACGAAAATGGTAACGATAAAGCTGTTCTCAGTTCCGAAACGGCCGAGATAGTTATAGTGGATATACCAAGTGAAGTGATCACTGGAAGTTCAGGTCGTCAGTCTTGGCGTCAGATTGATACATCAGCGTTTTAATGGAATAAAAAGTATGAAAAAATTTAACGGATTCACTCTAATAGAGTTATTGGTCACTATCGCAATTGTTGGAATTATTGTTGCTGTTGCCTTGCCAAGCTACAAGGGTAGTATACAAAAAAGCAGACGCGCAGATGCATTAGTTGCATTGACAGAGCAGGCAATGAACCAAGAGCGTTATTATACTCTGAACAATAAATTTAGTAGTGCTGCGATCAGTTCAACGACATCGGATGAAGGATATTACACGATATCGGGAGACTTTAGTGATTGTACTGATAGTTGCTTTATACTATCAGCAACACCTGTGACTACGGAATCGCAGGCGAGCGATGAAACTTGTTGGACAATCACGATAAGTCATACTGGTAAGAAGTCTTCTAAAAATAAGTCAGGAGTCGCTAACGCTAGTAAAACCTGTTGGTAAATTTTGTGTAAACTGATCAAAGAGTAGAGTTACTGACTAGTAGCTCTACTCTTTTTTTTAAATATCTGCTTCTTTGGCGAAATTATG
>JAOFNL010000017.1 GCA_028041985.1 Psychromonas sp.
TATCCCCACCAATCGGATTACCATCAGCATTATCAATTTCAATTGAAATCCCATTAATATTGATCTCTTGAGTGGTTGTATCACTTGCATCATATATGTCAGAAGAAACTTGTCCGTTGATTGATATATTAAATTCATTAGGATTCGCGGTAGCAATAAAAGTAATATCAACACTGTCTCCCACATTAGTAGGATCTACACTAGCAATGTTAGGGTCAGATAAATCAATACTACTTATCTTAATATTGGCACTTCCAGTGACAGCATCTTCTTTCAAGCCATAAACGGAGTAATCAGGCTCTCCAGATCCCGTAGGATCCGTCATTGCAATGGTGTAGTCTTGATCTAAATAGTCACTTGCGGCATTTTTATCAACAACAGTACCTTCACTGATAACACCTGCACCTGAGTTGTTAGAGCCAAGTTCAGAGACAAAAGTACCATTACCTTCAGGGATCTCCATAAATAACTTAGCACCAGAATCATTACCTTGAATCGAGACACCAGAGCCAATACGATATTCTCGTTCACCACTATCACCTTGATAAGTGATTTCGCCGAATTCATTTTTTTGGAATGGTTTAGTATCGACTTGGAATCCAGCGAAAATATATTGGCTATTACCATCTTTAGTATTAGCGACGCCCATTAACTCATCACGTAAATTTTCTAATTCAACGGCAATAACTTCTCTATTCGCTTCACTCATGGTGCCATTACTACCACTCACCATCAATTCACGAACACGCTGTAATATATTAATTGACTGAGTTAATGAGGTATCTGATAACTCATTCGCAGATTGCGCCATTTCACCATTTTTTATAAATTGCTCACCAATGGACAAATCTTGTTTTAATCGTTGAATAGTGGCGATCGCAACGGGATCATCACTGCCATGGAGCACACGCTTTTGGCTTGCTAAGTGAATATTTTGCTCACTTAACTTGGACTGTTGATCCATCACTGTTGTGGTATTACGCATAAAAAACATTTGAGATGAAATTCGCATACTGCCTCTCTTAATTCTTTTTTGAGCTTAATGCTCACCTAAAAAATAAAATGCAATAATTGAGCCATAAAAATAAAGTTGCCATTGAAAAAGTAAATTTATAAAGAAGAAAGCGTAACGCAATTGAATAAGAGGATTAGACAGCGAGGTGTTGTAATTTACAGCAGTTTTCATAAAAAAGAGATTACAACTGCGGAGTAGTAATCTCTCAATATTTGCCAAGCTTTACGATTAAGCAGACGATTGTAAAATCGTATCAAATAATTCACCTGCAATGGAGATAACACGTGCAGCAGCACTATAGTGTTGTTGGTACATTAATAAATTCGCGGCTTCTTCATCCATATTCACGCCACTGTTTGATTGAATACGTTCAAAAGATTGATTCTTTAAAATGGCAGATGATTGCATCAACACGTCAGCGTTGGCCGTTTTAGCCCCTATTTCAGATAACATACCACTATAAACATCTTGAAATGTAGCCTTGTTGCCATTCATTAATTTTGCACTTTGCAGATCTGCCATGGCTAATATATTGCGGTTATCACCTTCACCTGTTTCGTTGAAGTTTAATGTAACACTATCACCAACATCTGGATCACCAGCTTCCATTTCGACTTCAATACCACCGATACTGAACACCGCTTTTCCAGATAAAGCATCAATTGTTGTCGTTAAGCCAGTTAATGCAGTGTTTGTCGTTGGATCGGTAACAATCGTGCCATTCTTGTCTACTATGTCATATTCAATAACACCTGCGGTATTATCTGTAATTTTAATCGTTAATGGATTATCAGCATCCATATACAAGAGATCTAATTTATCGTTAATCGCACTCACCCTAAATTCTGCAGTGCCTGTATTAGTATCTGCAACTACCGCTTTAATTTCAGCATCTGCGGCAGCCACAAGAGAAGGGTCTTTATGCATCAAACTCATTTCTTGTGCCGCTAAACGAGTCGGGCGTAATGTAAATTCTTTGCCTGCAACCAAAGGGTCTGTGGTTGAAATAGAATCAATGCCAATACTAAAACCTGCATTAGGAATTTCAATACGTTTATTAGTCGTTAAATCAGTCAAGGATACGCTCTCACTATCCCCAGTCGTATTATTGGTCACTGTAAATGACAGTGTGCCTGCAGTCGCATCATAATCATCCACAACCAATGTGAATTCGTCAGCAGAAAGCAAACTTAAATCATCAATACGCACACTTAAGTCAGCAGTACCAAAGCCATCACTGTGGCTTAATACTCGACTCTGCATTGAATCCGTGCTGTTAATGTCATTAAATAACTCAGCACCTATTTCACCATCTAAAGTTTGACCTTGTTTTTGTTGCTCATTTATAGAATGTGTCAATCCAATGACATTTTGACCTAGTTGATTAAAAGCACGTTCGATATCGTTTTCTCGAGTATCAAATAGTGCCGAAACTTTGCCGCCTAATCTACTCCCATCAACAACAATCGCTTTGCCTTTAATACTCATGGCTAACTCTTTACGTGATGGATCTGGATCGCCATTGACCGCAATCATTGTTTGCGCCTCACCTCCCATTACCAAGGCTTGGCCACTACCGATATAAACATTAACTGTTCCACTATCCGAAGCCACTACTGAGACGTTAACTAATTCACTTAGCTCTGTAATCGCTTGATCTCGTTGATCAAGTAAGTCATTCGCATTACCAGTGCCAGCAGAATTGGTCACCGATGAAATTTGTGTATTCATACTGGCAATATTGGCCGCTAATGCTGTAATGGTATCTGCGGATACTTCAATATCAGCATTAATACCGCTATATTGGATCTCTAAGCTTTTATAAAGGGTATTGTACTGATTAACCATATTTGAGGCATTTTCAAGAAATACTGAACGTGACTCCAACATATTAGGGTGATCGGCGACCCCGTTTAATGAACTAAACATTTCTAATACAGGTTTAGTGGCCGAAGTAGCCTCGTTAGATAGCACCATATCTAATTGGTTATTTTGCATATAAACTTCTTGATTATATGCATATTTAGAAGTGTTCATTATATTTTCAGTGAAAGCAAATTGATCGTAAGCCCGGTTAATACCAGTAACAATAGAACCTCGACCAATAAAATATTCACCAAATCTATCAGCACCCGCGGTAGAAACTTGAACAGTTTGACGAGAATAACCTTCAGTATTTACATTGCTGATGTTATGACCAGTGGTAGCTAAATTTGCCTGGGAAGAATAAATTCCCGAAAGTCCTATTTGAAATAGATCAGCCATTGTTATTATCTCCTGCAATCACCGATTGGAAGTTATCGCTACTCATTATTTGCTTAATCTTGTCTGCATATTGAGGATCAGTTGCATAACCTGCTTGCTGTAATTCTTCAATGTAACGCCCTGCGTTATCG
The DNA here is from genome assembly GCA_028041985.1 of Psychromonas sp. GTDB lineage: Bacteria > Pseudomonadota > Gammaproteobacteria > Enterobacterales > Psychromonadaceae > Psychromonas. The sequence continues at coordinate 3,412 of JAOFNL010000017.1, forward strand.
CCTTGTTCTAATGCTTGTTCATAACGTTTATTGTTTTTAATAAAGTCGCTGTAATCTTTAAAGCTTTCTTTTAGGCTTTGATAGACGCGGAAATTAGAATTACGCTGAACACCAACACCATCTTCTACTTCTAAACTATTTTTATTAACGCTCTCGCCCTGCCAATTATTGTGAGATTTAATATTAAATAGGTTGAAGCTACTTTGTTGATCTGGTTTCTTGAGAATTTTTTGTCCCCAACCTGTTTCTAGAGCAGATTGTGCAATCATCACTTCTGGAGAAATACCGAGAGATTTAGCCACTTGTTTGGCATACGGTAATAGAGTTTGAATAAAAGACTCAGGTGAACTGAAATCTGTTGATTCTTCATTTTGAGTATTATGTTGGCTCAATGCTAATGCACTATCATTCAATGCAGATTGATTGGAAGCACTTAGTTGATCTGGTTTATTAAATGCCTGTTCACTTTTTTCAGTGTGTAAATTAAGCATCTCTTGCTTAGCGTTAGGCATTGTTAATTGATCTTGTGGAATCGCACTTGGACGAATCACAGAAGTAGGATCTAATTGCCTAACTAGTGCATCAGCTAACCCTAAAGCACCATGACGACTGATATCAACCGCTAACTGCTTATCTTGCATATCCGTATAAAATTTTGTTTGTTGATTATTAAATGGGCTGTCTGTTTCAAAAGCTTCATTAGCTTGACGCATTGACTTAATTAACATACTCGCAAACATTGATTCAAATTGATTCGCCACTTCTCGAATCGTTTCTTTATCGTTTGTTTTTGTTTTTTGACGCAATTGCTCTAATCCTTGTAGATCAAAGTAATTGCTAGCCTGCGTCACTGTTTGATTGCTCATGAACAACCCCTATAAATTCCCATTACATTAAACAATGCAAAATGTGCGCCAGAACTTAGAAGCACTAATTTATAAAGTTGAAATATTTATAATTAGGAGGGGTAACAATGAATATGAGATAAAAATGAGCGGTAAAAAAAGGGAAAGCATCTCGCTTTCCCTAACATTTAGATTCAGTATTATTTAGATAATGATTAACTCACCTTGTAATGCACCTGCTTGCTTAAGTGCTTCTAAAATAGCCATTAAATCACCAGGCGCAAGGCCTACTTCATTCACAGCCCTAACGAGTTCATTCAAACTAACACCTGTATCAAATTTAAACATACGGCTATCTTCCTGAGTAATATTAATCGTACTGTTCTCTGTTCTCTCTGTACGCCCACCAGCAAATGCATTCGGTTGAGAAACCTCTTGATTTTCACTTATAGTCACACTAATACCACCATGTGTGATCGCTGTTGGCAACAAATGCACATCTTGACCAATGACAATGGTACCAGTGCGAGAGTTAACAATAATTTTTGCACTTGACCTTGCAGGCTGAAACTCTAAATTCTCTAATGTCGCTAAATAAGAGACACGTTGAGAAGTGTTACGAGGTGCTAATACTTCAACTGATGTAGCATCGAGTAAGCGAGCTGTATTAGGTCCGACTAAATCATTAATGGTATCTGCCATGATTTTAGCTGTCGTAAAATCTGATTCATGTAGGTTAAAAGTGATGGTATCCCCCTGTCCGAATGGAGATTCAATTTCTCGTTCAACAATCGCTCCATTTGAAATTCGTCCTACTGTTGGGGTGTTAATCACCACCTTAGAGCCATCTGCACCTTCTGCACCTAAGCCACCTACAACCAAACTGCCCTGAGCTAAAGCATAAATTTTACCATCAACCCCTTTAAGGAATGTTTGTAACAACTCACCACCACGTAGACTTTTTGCTTCACCAATTGCTGACACAGTGATGTCAATTTTCTGACCGCGCTTGGTAAATGGTTTTAACTCGGCAGTGATCGCTACAGGCGCCACATTTTTAATTTTTAATGTTTGTCCTAGCGGCGTATTAATCCCAAAATTTCTCAACATAGTAGTAAATGCTTGCTCGGTAAATTTACTACTTTTTTCACCTGTACCCGGCAAACCAACAACTAAGCCATAACCAATCAATTGGTTACTACGAACCCCTTGTACACTGGCAATATCTTTAATACGCGCTGCATCGGCAACAGTAACGAACAACATTAACGTTAACCCGAGACAGATGTTTAAAAATAGCGGCTTATTCTCTGATGAAAAATGCATAGTCATCTCCTTATTGATGAGCGGTCTATAATGGCCAATAAGGCCCATTAAAGAATGAGGTCAACCAACCTTGTCTTTGTGTATTGGCAAAATCGCCTGTACCACCATACTGAATACGTGCATTAGCTACATGCATTGATGAAACTGAGTTATCAGAATTCACATCCTCAGATCGAATCACACCTTTAATGCGAACATACTCTTCACCATTATTTAACATTAACCATTTTTCACCACGTATTTCTAAATTACCATTACTAAGTACACGCGTAACATTAACTGTAATGCTACCTTGTAAGCTATTGCTTTGGTCAGCATCTGAATCCCCTTCGAATTTACCTCCTTGAGAGAAACCACCTCCAAAACCAGAGATAGTCATCGTATTTCCGCTAGTATTAGGAAATGTTAATTCATCAACAGCTAGGTCATAACTATTTTTCTTCTCTAAACTGGTTCCTGCATTTTTCTTTGCGGAGGTGGCCTCTTCTAAGAAAACGGTAATGATGTCACCGACGCGATGCGCTTTAATATCTGAATATAAGCTATTCGCATAATTAGCCTGAAATAAGGATCCCGTTGGTACCACATTCAAATCTGGCTCTAGCGGTTCTACAGGTGTAAATTCAGGATCATTTTTAACTTCTTCATTAGGTAGTGAGGTACATCCAACTACGCTGAGAAGTGTGAGTAAAATAATTAAATTTTTCATATCAATCACCTACTTATAGCTGCTGACTAACATAAGAAAGCATTTCATCTACTGCTGAAATCACTTTTGAATTCATTTCATAAATACGCTGACTTTCAATTAGATTCACCAACTCTTCTGTTACATTTACATTGGAGGTTTCAAGCATCCCTTGGCGAAGAAAACCTAAACCATCACCACCCGGAACTCCCTCAATAGGCGCCCCCGATGCCCCCGTTTCTGAATATAAATTCTGCCCTAATGGCTCTAAACCAGATGGATTAATAAAATCATTAACATTAAGTTGCCCTACGACTTGGCTTTCAGCTTGACCGGCAATTTTTACCGATACTTCACCTTCTGAACCAATACTAATTGATTGAGCATTGGTAGGAATTTGAATTTGCGGCAATAATGGGTAGCCAGAACCAGGAGTCACCATGATCCCTTCTTCATTCAGCATAAATTGGCCGTTACGAGTATAGGAAGAGCTACCATCTGGCATCTCTATTTCAAAGAAACCACGGCCATCAATCATGATATCCAAAGAGTTATTCGTCGTTAATGTATTACCTTGATTAAAATTCTTTTGCACCGCCACTACTTTGGCACCAGATCCAATCATTAACCCTGATGGTAATTTAGTATTTTGTGTTTCATTGGCACCTGGTTGATTAACGTTTTGATAAAGTAGATCTTCAAAAATAGCGCGGCTCTTTTTGAAGCCAACGGTACTCGCATTCGCTAAGTTATTTGAAATGGTAGCAACATTAGTTTGCTGGGAATCTAACCCTGTTTTACTTATCCATAAAGCTGAATGCATAACCTTTCTCCTTAAATTCGTTAATAATGTGCGGGTAGATGAATTAAACCACTCTTAAAAGAGACTCTGAACTTTGATCAATCTCTTCCGCTTTTTTCATCATTTTAATTTGCATTTCAAAACTACGCTGTAAGTTAATTAAACTGGTTAACTCACTGCTTAAATTCACATTTGATGACTCTAGTGCGCCATTTGTTACGACAACTTGATCAGAAAATTCTGCCTCTTGACCATCAATACGTCGGAACAAACCATCTGCACCGCGCATTAAGTTTTTTATATCAGGGTTAACTAATTTTAACTGTGCAATTTCTTCCATACCTTCTGCAGGAGCCCCCTCTGGGCGAATTTCAATGACGCCGTCTTTACGAACATTAAATTTTTCAATCGGCATTGGAATGTAAATATTATTACCCTGTTGATCTATCACCTCTAAGCCTTTAGCATCAATCAAAAAGCCATCTGCGTTGATATTAAAGTCTCCACTGCGCGTTAAACCTTCATCCCCTGCTTCAGACTTAACCACAAACCAGCCTTGACCTTCAATTGCCATATCTAAATCACGGCCAGTACTATTGACTATGCCACTGTCAAAATTTTGCCCTGGTGATTCTGCCAATGCAAAAACACGTGTCGGTAAACCATGACCATAAACTTGCATACTACGTGCTTGTTCAAAACTAGCTTTAAAGCCTGTTTTACTCGCATTTGCAAGATTATTACTGTGGATAGCCAACGCATTCATTGTCTCTTTTGCGCCAGACATTGATACATAAAGAAAATTATCCATTTTGACTTCCTTAGCTATTGACCAATTAGTAAATAATGGGTCGGTATTTGAATTAGCAATGCTGCTTATAAGTAGACTCTTGCAAGTGCTATACCAACAAAATAGAAAAGTTATAATATGGGGAGTTAAATACAAGAAGATTAAAATAAAAGGAAATGTAAGCAAATGAAAACGCACCGAAATCGGTGCGTTTAAAAATAAATAAAGTAGACTAAAAAATTAACGAATTTGTAAAATAGTCTGTTGTAATGTGTTATTAATTTCTAACGCTCGAGAATTAGCTTGGAAATTACGTTGAGCGGTGATTAAATCAACTAGCTCTGTCGTTAAATTGACGTTAGATTGCTCTAGCGCGGCAGAATTGATCCCACCAAATGAACCTGAGCCAGCTTCCCCTGCAATCGGGTCACCTGAGTTTTGAGAAGCACTCCACGAAGAACCGTTTTGCGATAATCCTTGCTCATTTCTGAAACGAACAATAGCAACACGAGAAAGCGGCTGAGAAGTACCATTACTGTATGTTGCTTCTACCAATCCATCATCTCCAATCTCAACACCAGTTAAACGCCCAACAGTGAGACCATCTTGCTCTAATGCTGTCACTTCAAAAGAAGATGAAAATTGAGTTGGCTCTGAATAATTAATTGAAATTGCTTGTGTACCATCAGCACCAGGGTCTAGTACCCCTGCACCAGAAGTACCGAGTTCTTCAAAATTTAAAGTAGCAGGATCACTACCGGTGTAAGCTCCCACATCATCAAAATCAAGCACAACACCTTGGTGTACTACGCCATTAGCATCCGTGTAACTAGCCGTATTAGTGGTATCAAAAACACCATCTCCATCTGAATCTACATCATAGGAAACACTTGCTTCCGTATCAGTGGTACTATCCCATGCATCAACAGCAATACCATCAACAGTCACAAATGAAACCCATTGACTTCTACCATCTGCAGATGCATTTTCAGGTTTAATGTAATAAGTACTCATGATATGAGCTTCACCTAATGAGTCATAAATTGTCACTGAAGTGGCGTTATTGAATGTATCAGGGTCCGTTGGATCAAATGCCGATGGATCAAGTGCTGTATCTCCCGCAGGTAAGTTCATCGTAATTGTAACTTCAGAGGTAGATACTGGCGTGCCTGCCGTTTCTGGAATTTGAATTGGTTCAGTGGTACTCAAACTAACCGATGAAGAACTACCGTCTGCATTAACAGGGAATGCCTGCAAATAATTACCGCTGTTATCAACAATGAAATTTTCATTATTTAACTTAAATGTTCCTGCTCGGGTGTAACTCAAATCACTGTCACCAATATCACCGGCTATAGCAAAAAAACCACTACCAGTAATCGCTAAATCCAATGGATTATTGGTAAATTTTAAACTACCTTGATGGAACTGCTGCGCAACAGCGGCAACAGAAGCACCATCACCGACTTTAGTGGCACTATTTGAAAATAAAGAGTTTGCATAAACGCTATCAAACTCTGCGCGAGACTCTTTAAAACCCACCGTATTTACGTTTGCAATATTATTTGCAGTTGTATCTAAGTCTGTTTGCGCGGCTGCAATTCCACTGAGTGCGATATTAAATGACATAATGTTCTCCTAAAATTAAATATTTTCTGCAACTTCAATTGCATCTGTAAGTAGAATTCCACCTAAACCTTTTAGATTCAAATGAACGCCCGATGTACCGCCACCTAAACTCACACTTTCAACGTGTGCATAAGTAGCTGTTGCTAATTCTTCACCTGTTCCATTGACTGTTCCGTAAGCACTAAAAGTGTAAGTCCCCTCTGGTGCAGGGTCGCCTTGGGAATCTAGACCATCCCATTCAAAACGTTGATTGCCAGCACCAATATCACCGATATCAATAGTACGGATAACATTACCACTAGCATCTTCAACTGAGACTAGAGTGCTATATGCTCCTGTAGCACTGTTTATCGATCCTGATGCCGTTCCACCTTCAGATAAAAACGTTATGTTGCTTGGTATTAATACTTTTTTACCCACTAAAGAGGAAGCTTCTAATGCTTGGCTTGAGTTCAATACCTCTTTGATTCCGGCAAATTCCGTCCCCAATGTGGCAATACCTTCAGCAGTCGTAAAAGATGCCATTTGTGCAATCATTTCTGAGTTATCAACGGGTGAAAACGGATCTTGGTAAGCAAGTTGTTGCGATAGCAAAGAGAAAAAGTCATCTTGGCTAAGCTGCTGTTGCGCATCCACTTCTAAATTGGCAGCTATCTGGTCTTCAGTTAATGGTGTAGTTAAACTGATTGATGATGTGCTAATAGTAGTCATTTAACTCTCTCCTTACCCTTTGCCCATTTGTAACGTACGACTTAACATCTGCTTGGCTGCATCGGCTATTTGCACGTTAGTTTGATATGAACGCGAAGCACTGATCATGTCAGCCATCTCTTCCATAACATTGACATTAGAATGATAGATAAAACCATCTTCATTAGATTTAGGATGATTAGGGGCATATTCTTTGTTTAACTCTGCATTACTTTCAACAATACCTTGTACCTTGACACCGACACTACTATTTAAACCACCTACCGCACGATTTAACTCTGCGGCAAAAACTGGATGCCGAGCCCTATAGGTATCTTCCATATTACTGCTGACGCTATTAGCATTGGCCAAGTTACTGGCTGTGGTATTTAAACGCACAGACTGTGCACTCATACCCGTTCCAGCTACGTTTAATACATTAAATAAACTCATAATAGTTCCCCTAACACGCTATTACTGACCTTTAATTGCTTTACGAAGTGATGAAATTTTACTGTTTAAAAAATCTAAGCTAGCTTGATATTCCAAACTATTCTTCATGAATAAGTTACGTTCAACTTCTAGATCAACCGTATTACCATCACCTGTATCTGGTTGATTTGAATTACGGTATAACAACCCATTTTGTGCCATCGAAGTTGACTGTCCAAAATTATGGAGGCTATCAGTGCGATTAAGCGATACACCTGAACCAGACTTTGCCGCATTTAAAGCATTTTTAAAGTTAATATCTTTTGCTTTGTAATTGGGTGTATCTGCATTTGAGATATTAGATGCAAGCACTTCAGTACGACGAGAGCGAATACCTAACGTGTGTTGATGCATACCTAAAGCTTTATCAAAGTTAATAGCCATAATTTTCTCCTTTGCATAAACAATGCAAAGCATGTGCCAACAAAGAATCACATACCACACAGTGAATGTAACCATTTATAAAATAAGGAATAATTATCAATTAAACACAGCAGAAACCATGAGGAGGAAGAAATAGGGAAAGATTAATCGAGACAGTAAAAGAAAAGCTAAGATGAATCATCAATCATTGATATATTAAAATGAAAAAGAGGCAACATTTGCCTCTATTGATGACATCCCTATGGCCGTCTTATTTAGATTTTAATTTATAAATAATACCAGGATTACAACGTACCATATCAAACTCTTCAGTTAATCCGCTCAATGACTCAGATGCCCCAAGGATAAGATAACCACCAGGGTTTAATGCAGAAGCAAACTGATTCAATATCTTAGATTTGACAGTATTAGAAAAATAAATCAAAACATTACGACAAAAAATAACATCAAATTTCCCCAAGCTTCCATAACTGTCTAATAGATTAAGACTCCTAAAGCTCGTCAACTTTTTGACTTCAGGTTTAATCTGCATTTTGCTTCCGCCATCATTAGCGGCAACAAAAAACTGCCGCTTCCGAGCCTCAGATAAACCTCGAGATAATGCTAATATGTCATATTCGCCGGCTTTACATTGCGCAAGCATTGAATCAGAAATATCCGTTCCTATAATTTGAACATTTAAATTGTTTGCAGACTTAGCAGCATTATATTCTAACGCGGTCATGCCAATAGAATAAGCTTCTTGACCAGAAGAGCTTGCTGCAGACCATATTTTAATGCTTTTTTTCTTTTCTTGGAGTTCCGGAAATAGCTTAGTAGCTAATAGTTCGAAGGGATATCTATCACGAAACCATAGGGTTTCATTTGTCGTCATAGCATCAATGACCATTGTACGTAATTGACGGTTACGATTACTCATAGCTTGTTGAATAAGTTCAGCTAAACTCTCTTGCTTGAACTCCGCAATTAATGGAATCAACCGGCTCTTGACAAGGTATTGTTTATTATCGCCTAGTACGATGCCACATTGCACTTCCAAAAACTTGGCAAACTGCTTATAGATGTCATCAGAAAGAGTTCTCACTAATAATTACTCACTTTTTATTGTTATATGAAATAGAGAAGTACATTATATTTTTTAATCACATAGATAAAAATAAAAAATGACATTGATAGTTATACTACCAATTGCCATTATCATTTAAATTAAAAAATTAGTGCTTAGGCTTTATATTAATAACCTTTTGCACTGCAGTTGCTAACTCATCTGGATTAAATTTAGCAATAAAGTCATTAGCCCCTACTTTTTCAACCATAGCTTGATTAAAAATACCACTTAAAGAAGTGTGTAGAATGATATGTAAATCTTTCAAATCAGAATTACCTTTCACTGCAGAAGTTAATGTATAACCATCCATTTCAGGCATTTCAACATCTGAAATCATTAATGCATATTTTTCAATAACAGGCTGTGTTTTAGAAACCTCTAACAAAACCTCTAGTGCTTCTTTACCATCTTTGACTAAATCACACTCAATACCCAATGCAGTAATAGCTCGTTGAATTTGCTTACGAGCAACGGAAGAGTCATCTGCAACTAAAATACGCTTATTAGCCATAACCTCCATCGGCACTTGTGCAATAACGTCTGCGTGTACTTCAGTATTAACTGGAGCGATTTCATCTAAGATTTTTTCTACATCTAATATTTCAACTAAAGAGCCATCTATCTCAGTTACCGCGGTCATATAATTGTAACGGCCAACACCATTTGGAGGCGGTAAAATATCTTCCCAATTAATATTAATAATTCTTTCAACAGAACCGACCAAAAAACCTTGAATAGAACGGTTATACTCAGTAATGATAATAAAACGATCTTCAATATTATCAATAGCTCTGCCACCAGTCGCCAAGTTCATATCAATAACAGAAATCGTCTGCCCACGAATATGAGCAATACCTCGAATAGCACGATGCAGTTTAGGTAAAGCAGTTAACGGAGGGCACTGCAGCACTTCTTTAACTTTGAATACATTAATGCCATAGCGTTGAATGCCTCCTAACTTAAAAAGCAGTAACTCAAGTCGATTTTGACCTACCAACTGTGTGCGTTGATTAACTGAGTCTAAAATACCTGCCATATTTTATTCCTTTTTGTGTATGGTTATGTTTTAGTAAAAAGCTCTATAATTATTTAATCGTTATCTGGCAATAAAACATTCATCTAAAACAAGGCTACCAAATTGATTCGATTTATTTTATTTGTACTAAGTCTAGGCACTTCTTACAGTTTTGCTGACTCCAATTACTCAAAAGAGATCGAAAAGTTTGCCGAGGCTCTAGTTTTTGAAAAATATGAGGAAACTTTTGAGCTAACTGGCGAACAAAAATTGAGTATTAAAGCAAAACCAATTTCAAGCTTTCTCTCATTCAAAGAATGTTCACAGCCATTACAAGGTGAAATTGTAGGTGATAAAATAAAAAGTAAAACGTCAGTCAAAGTCACCTGCAATGGAAATGAACAATGGGATATCTACATCAGAGTACAAGTACAAACTTTAGTCCCTTTAATTGTTGCAAGCCGAAGTTTAAGTAAAGGAGAGATATTGGGGACCAATAACATGGAACTCATTTATAAAGCTGAATCTCAAGTTCGTGGTAGTGTTTTTACTAGCACTGATATTTTAACTGGAGCTCGCCTGAAAAAGAATGTTTCATCAGAGCGAAGCATTCGTCATAGAGATATATGTTATGTCTGCAAAGATGACAAAGTGACAATCACTGCAAATAAAAACGGGCTAGTAATAAAAGCCTCGGGAATTGCATTAAGTGATGGTATTATAGGCGAAACAGTGCAAGTGATGAACTCTCGTACCGAGAGAATTGTTGTGGGGACAGTTTATGCCCTTAAAGAAGTCCATGTCACTTTCTAAAAATTAAAAAATTAACTAAAGTAATTAAAATAACTGCCGATACGTTAACTATGTAGACTAATTGGAATACGATTATGAGTATAAATATCAACAGCCAAGCAACTCAAAAAAACATTGTTATTGAGCAAAATAAAACTCAAAAACAAAATGATGCTGTCGCAACTGATAATACAAAGGCAGCCAATCCAAATAAGGATTCAGTTCAAATAACAGCGCAAGCAATGAACTTAAATAAAATGCAAAAACAAACGTCTAGTGAATCACAAGTTAATATGAAACGTGTTGAAGCATTAAAAACGGCTATTTTAAATGGTGATTACAAAATCAATACAGAACGTTTAGCTGAGAAATTAGGTAAATTTGAATCTGATTTTGATAAGGCATTTTCAAGCTAATTCAGATATTTAGAAGAATAAAAAATGCTAACAGAACAATTATCGCTATTATTAGAGACAACTCAAACATTACATACTTTGCTTGAGGAAGAAAAAACTTGCCTAAAAGAAAAGTCATTCGACAACTTAAATACTCTCCTTTTCAATAAACAAAAATTATTGCAAGCTATCAATAATGCGAATCAATTGATCAGCACGGAACAAAACTTAGCGCTTATTCAAGAAGACCAGCAATTATTAACATTAAAACAAGAAATTGAAACTCGTCTCAGAGAATGCAAAAAAAATAATGAAATTAATGGTAAGCTGATTGAAATGAGCATGAAAAGCAATAAACATTTGATGCAAGTATTAACGCAGGCTAAAGGGCAGAACAGCGTAACTTACGACCAAAAAGGCGCCTTAAATGGTTCAAGTTTGTTAGGTGACAATATAGAAGCATAACGCACAGCATCAGTAAAAATTAACACATAATACCAATCACGTTAATTAACTGATCTATTTAACTTGTTAAAATAACTTATTTCTTCGTTGTAAATTTGGTAAAGGGAGCAGCATTTACCTCAACTTACACCTTAAACTAAACCATTTTTCCTGCGTGAAATTTAGATAACTTATTTAATGTAATTGGTATAAAAATGCGAGTTTTTAGGCTCGCATTTTTTATGCATTAATCAGCTACACATATACCCGTTATCATTCAAGGTGCAACATTCAGCAAGCATTAAAGTGAACAACCTCTAGGCAGAAAGAAGAAGATCTAATACCATTCCGCCTAACAACCTGATCATTATTGTTCGTTAAAAAAGCGGAACGGTATAACGGGTTAAATCGACACTCTCTAACAACGAAGAAGGTTGTTTCACCGCTTGCCTTTTAGGTCGTTAGCTTGAAAACCAACTCTGCATTACACCCTTCGATAAGTACCCGCCATTGTCTCATGTTACGCCTTGATGTGATAACGACTGAACAAAGAACCTTGAACGATAACGTGTATAGAACATCAACAATAAAATACAATTAGTAATACACTTGCGATGGCACATTAATGACACTTTCATTATCAGCAAACTCAGCTTGCTTTAAAAAGGGTAACGTATTTGTATTTAAGCCCAACTCAGTAATATACAAATCACCTTCATGGTAAGTTCTTAAAACTTTAGCTCCACGCACTAACCCACTAACCCCAACTTTCAAAGTATCATCTTGTAACTGATATTGATGAACATTGCTTTCAGACGTTAACATAACGCCATAAACTTGTTCGGCCAACTCTTTATATGCCTCTAATTTTGAGGCTTTAATAGCATTAAGCATTTTCACATCAGCCGATTCGCCTTGTTGTGCAGCAATAGCAGCATACCCAACCGCAAAAAACTCATAGTTAAGTGGTGTAACATTAGCTTCTGGCACACTGGAGGAGCAAGCAGACAACAACAATAAAATGGGCAACATAGGTAATGTGAATAATCTCACTTCATATCGATTGAAAATAAGCATCACAAACTCCTTAATGGTTAATAAATAGTAATGGCAACCTTTGCCATTCAAATGGGTTATATTACATAATCAACAAACAATGCAATTAACATACCTTTTAGTTAACTTATATAAAATCAGAATGCTAAAGACTTAAAATAAAACAATAAAAAAAGCAGACCGAAGTCTGCTCATATCAATACTTGTTTAAATTATCTTTATTTTACTAAACGAACCGAGTTACCGTTATCATTGCTATTACGGGATATATATTGTTTAGGGTAATAATCATAATGCCCACCAACAAACATATTGTGGGGGATAAACGCACTGCTTGTAGATTCAACAATACCGTTATTAGCATTAACGATGCGAATATTTAAAATAACGCCTTCTTCATTACGAGACATAGTACCAGTAAGAATACGTGTAACATCTACATTTTTATTCAATTTTTTCCAGTCTCTTGTCATTGCAAACTCACCATTTTCCGTAACTTGGATATTACCAGTTTGCTTAAAATCAACGACACGCAATTTCCTAATATGTAACTCATGAATGAACTGTTCTGAAATAGTTTGCCCTAACCAGTTAGTCACCTGATGATTATTTAAGTCGACTAAAGAGGTTAAAGCAATTGATTCATCGTGATATTGCCGACCATAATTGTAAAGTAATTGATCTGCCATTTTACTGACAACTTCAGATAATATAAGTGACTTTTCGCCATTAAAAGAATATTGATGCCCATACCCATTCGACTCAGTCTGCACTCCCGATTGCTCTTTATTTTGATCGTTTACTGCATTGGTAATATCAGAACGACTAAATGAATGAGCTACGTAATAATAAAGATAATCATCACTTTCTCTAGCAAGTTTCTCTTCTTGTTTTTTTTGCTCTGCTTTTTTAACATCCACCACTTTAGCCATTTCCACAGGAGGTGCGGGGGTTGTAGAGCAACCTTGTAATAGTAGGGTGAATGACAATATAGCAAATAATAATTTCATAGAAACCTGCCTTGATAATAAAAGTTTTCCTACAAACGTTATCGGTCAAGCGACCAAAAACTTTAATAGATTTTTAATGAACAATACAAAGAAGCAAATTAATATAAAGTTGGTTTGAATTTTGCTTTTAAAATAGGAGGCTTTATCAATTTTACTCTATGTATTTTCATTCAAACTATTTAATAAGTGAGCGTTCTGATGAAAGAGATTGCACTTTTAGTCTTTTTATTGCTGTCTGCAAATACTCAAGCACAATGGTTTCAAGCTAGTGCGAGTGCGCAAGTCATAAATGACGATATAGACCAAGCAAGAGAAATGGCACTGAAAAAAGCGGTGAAAGATGCTTTGTTATACTCAGGCGGTGAAATTTCAAATTTACAGCAAGTTGAACAAGGTGTTTTAGTAGAAAACAAATTATTACTTAACTCCAGTGGTGAAATTAAAGCTTTACAAGTTATTAATGAAAATCAGGAAAACGGTCTATTAACAGTTGAGATAAAAGTAAATATCATTGCTAAAACCGAGCAATGCATAGGCAAAAAATATCCAAAATCAATTGCAGTTAGTCGCTTTACCATGAATGTCGCAGAGCAGACTGTTCAAGGACAAATTTACGATATACATAAAAAAATAAGTGAAACACTATTCAAGCAACTTTCACTCAATCCAGCACTATTCGATATCCGCAACTACGTCGACAAACCTTTAAAATTAGGAGAAAAATATAATAATATTAATTTAGTCGATACGTTACGTAGTCTATCCGCTCAAACAGATAGCCAGTTTGTTATATTCGGTGAAATTAATGACCTTTCCGTTCAATTTGAAAGCAAAAATTCATTTAGTTATTGGCTAACTACCCCTCCTAGACATTTTTATATGACAGTGTATCTCTACGATGCCTTACAAGGAGAGCTTATATTTAGCAAACAATACCGCCAAAAAGCAGCATGGGAATATGGCAAAGAAGAAACAGCAGATTTAAATAGTAAACGATTTTGGGAATATCAATATGGGCAAGGAATACTCAACCTTTTAGAACAAGTCGATACCGATATTTATCAAGCAATACAATGTGAAGTACCTAAAGCAAGAGTTTTCACAGTAGCAAGCAACGAAATACAGATCAACCTAGGTAAAAAAAATGGCCTTCAACCAGGCACTATGATTAATTTATCTTATTCAAATAATTTCAAAGACCAATTTGGTATAGAAAGACAATCTGCGACAGTGGCAGAGCAAACAATGAAAGTTATACAATCCTATGAAAACAGCGCCGTATTAACAACTATAGATAATTACCCGTTAAGTAATATTCAAATCAATGATATTGCGACTATTAAACCACTACAATAATTAGGTATAATACCAATCGAAGTAAATAGCTGATCTATTTTACTGGCTAAAACAACTCACTTCTTCGTTGTAAATTTCGTAAAGGGAATAACCATTTACGTCAATTTACGCCTCGAATTTAATTGTTTTCACTGCGCAAAATTTAGATCACATACTTATTACAATTGGTATAAACTAATCTCTTTATAGCTCAACAGGATAGAGCACCCGCCTCCTAAGCGGATGATCGGGGTTCGAGTCCCTGTGGAGAGACCATTTCGCATTCCATACTATTAGAAAGCATTCATTCAATCCGACAATATGTTGCCTAGCTACTTTAATCGTAAATATGAAGTAGCCTTGTCTTTATAATTATACTGAGTAAATTTTTTCGGTATTCGCTGTTTTTCTACATAAGCTGCAAATACAACTACAAAACGAAAAAATCCCTGCTGACGTTAGTCAACAGGGATCATTCATATTAAGCGCTTGCGATGGAAAGTCGTCGCGGAGCTCGTCCGCTCGTGCCCCTTGCCCCTTGCCTCTCGGCAAACTCGCCCTACTTGCTACGTAGGCCATCCTTAAATCAACACAATTAAAAAAGCCCCACCAGAACTAACCAGTGGGGCTATTTTAATTGGGTGCTTGGCGATGTCCTACTTTCACATGGGGAGACCCCACACTATCATCGGCGCAGCTGCGTTTCACTTCTGAGTTCAGCATGGGAAGGAAAACAAGGTCCCTTCATCCGGTGGATGGAGGAAACGTTGTTTGACGTAGATCGTTCCACAGCCATAAATGCAAAAAAGCCCCACCGAAACTA
>JAOFNL010000172.1 GCA_028041985.1 Psychromonas sp.
CTAGCTAATTTTACTGACCCATTTATTCAGAGCAGTGAATATTTATTGATGGGCAAAAAGTCGAATTCGTTAAAGAATGGCAAAGACTTAAATGGTCGTGAGGTGGTAATTCAAAAAGGAAAAAGCTATGAGTTAACTGCGCGAGGTTTGAAAAAAGTATATCCAAAGCTGCGTATTCGTTATATCGACAGTCGCATTAGTACTGAATTATTGTATGACCGATTAGCCAGTGGTGAGTATGATTTAGCTATTCAAGATCAAAATTTAATTCAATCTGCATTAGCATATCGTGATGATATCAAGCAAAGTCTGCAAGCCAGTGGTAAACGTGATATTGCTTGGGCTGTGGGATTAAACAACAAAACATTATTAAAACAATTAAATACATTTCTATATTCTCAAAAACTACTAGCAAAGCAGAATCAGTCACATTTGAGTAAGTGGCAGAGAATGAAAGCTAATAAAACAGTACGTTTTGTTTTACGCAACAATCTCTCATCTTATTACATATGGCGTGGTGAATTATTAGGTTTTAACTATGAATTAGCGAAGCGTTTTGCACAAGATAATAAGTTGCGTTATGAAATTATTGTCGCTCCTGATAATGTTGCTCTATTGGATTACTTGATTGAAGATAAAGCGGATATTGCATTAGGTTTTTTAACGCCAACAGATGCCAGAAAATCTAAAGGTATTGCTTTCTCTAGGCCTTATCATTATGCCTCTGAACTGGTTATTGGCCAAACAGGCATGGTAGGAATTGAAAACCATCAAGATCTATCTGGACATTCAATATATGTTCGCCCTTCTAGTGCGTATTGGACTACTGGAGAGAAACTTAAAGAAACGGTTAAAAACCTTAATTTAGTTGCTGTAGCAGAAAATATGGAAACAGAATCTATTATTGATGCGGTAGGCGATGGAATATATGAAATGACCATAGCGGATAGCCATATCGTAGATATTGAAATGACTTTTCGTGATGATATTCAGTCTTTTATGGCGTTGGGGGAGCCTAAGGCTCAAAGTTGGGCTATAAAATCAGGGAATGATGAATTATTAAAAAATATAAATAATTTTCTTAAAAAATATTATAAAGGTCTATTTTATAACGTTATTTACAACAAATATTTTAAAAATAAAAAACGCTTAGATGAGCAATATAATGGTTATATTGCTGAAATTGAATCCGGTGTTATGTCTCCTTATGACGATATGGTTAAAGTCCATGCAACAGAATATAATTTTGATTGGCGCTTATTAGTGGCACAAATGCATCAAGAAAGCCGTTTTAATCCCGATGCCAAATCAATGGCAGGTGCACAAGGTTTATTTCAAGTAATGCCTAGGACAGCTCAGGAGTTAGGCATTTCGGATATGCACAATCCTGAACAAGGGATCGAAGCCGGAATACGTTATATGGATTGGGTGCGAAAACGTATGCTTATTGATGGCATTACAAAGCCAGAGCTTATTTGGTTTACGCTTGCTTCTTACAATGCCGGAGCTGGGCATGTTCGTGACGCAATGCGGTTAGCAAGGCAAAAGGGCTGGAGAGATGATATTTGGTTTAATAATGTAGAACGAGCTATGTTGTTATTATCGCATCCGCAATATGCCGCAAAGGCTCGTTATGGTTATGTTCGTGGTCAAGAACCAGTGAATTATGTTCGTGAAATAAAACGACGTTATGATACTTATATTAATATTACTAACCATAAATAATGTGATTAATTATTAGGGACTGTTGATCTTTCGAGTTTGTTTTTGCAGCAATTTGTAGGCTATACAAGGCAGAGCTTATGTCGTGTAGATATTCTATATAAATAAGCGAAAACACAGTAGAAATGGTCAACAAATGCTGCCCTTCGGGTTCAACACTGCACGTTATGCTCTTTGTTAGACGAGATTTGCTTATACCAATCACGTTAATTAACTGTTCTATTTTACTTGTTGAAATAACTTATTTCTTGGTTGTAAGTTTCGTAAAGGTAACAATCATTTATCTCAACTTACTACTTAAACTAAGCTTTTTTAATCTTTTATTATTTGTTTTAAAATTACGATAAGTCCTAAAACAGGGACTCCTATTAATGCAGAAGCAACAAAAAAGTTTACATATCCAAAACTATCAACATA
This sequence comes from Psychromonas sp., assembly GCA_028041985.1. GTDB lineage: Bacteria > Pseudomonadota > Gammaproteobacteria > Enterobacterales > Psychromonadaceae > Psychromonas. Next base: position 2,140 of record JAOFNL010000172.1, read on the forward strand.
CACTCCAGAAAAGCCTGCGATAAATTTAGGGAATAACAACATCATTGAGCTGAATAAAGCGTATTGTGTTGCAGAAAATTCGATATTTGTAAGCTTAGAAATATAAGTGATAAAAGCAGTTGTAGCGATACCTGCGCTGATATTATCCATTGAAATGATTAAAGTTAATAGTGTTAAATCTTTACCTACAAAGGCTAACACAGCAAAAATTAGATTAGTGACAACGACTAAAAATGCACCTAAAAAGAGAATACTATAAGTACTGTAACGGGTTAATAATATACCTCCTAATCCAGCACCGAGTAAGGTCATTATTACACCAAATACTTTTGAAATTGCTGCAACTTCGCCTTTGGTATAGCCCATATCAACATAAAAAGGATTGGCCATAATACCCATCACAATATCAGAAATTCGGTAAGTACCAATCAACAATAATATTAATAATGCATGTTTTCCATAACGGCTAAAAAAATCTGAAAACGGTGCAATGATAGCAATATCTAACCATGCCATAAAACGGGCTAGTATGGTCGGTACTTTATAAGTACTTAGGCGTGAGGATAATTCCTGTTGTTGCTGTTGTAATAATTGATGATGTTCACTTTGATAATTAGGTTCTTTAGCAATAAAGGTGGTGATAATTCCAACTCCCATACATGCTGCCATCACAAAATAAGAGATTGACCAAGCCGACAATTGATAGGCCTCTGAGTCACTAAACCAAGCGGCGATCGCGAGTGAACCTGCCCCTGCCATTATCATAGCGAGGCGATAACCTGTCATATAAGCGTCTGCCATGGCTGCTTGATATTTCTCTGGTGCGGATTCAATACGAAAGGCATCAATTACGATATCTTGGGTGGCTGAGCTATACGCCACAATTAAGGCACAAATCGCAAATAGGGTCAGATTTTGTTTAGGGTCGCTCATTGCCATACCGATAATAGCTAATGTGATAGCGACTTGTGAAGCTAATAACCATGAACGACGACGACCAAGCCATTGCGTTAATAAGGGGATAGATAAGCGGTCAACAAAGGGTGACCATATCCATTTAAAAGCATAAGCCAGGGCAATCCAACTGAAAAATCCAATACTTGCTCGGCTGACACCGGCTTCTCGCAACCAAAAAGAGAGGGTTGAGAAAACGAGTAGGATCGGCAGACCTGCTGAAAAGCCTAAAAAGAAAAGAATGGCAACGCGTTTTTCTAGATAAATTTTACAGCTTTGCAACCAAGTTGTAGTATCTGATGGCCTCGCTGTGTTTGTTGTTGTCATATTTTAACTCTATAAGGCTGTGATAAAAGCGATAAAAATTATATACCCGTTACCATCCAAGGTGCAAAATCCAGTAAGAGGTGAACTCAACAGATTCTAGGTAGAAAGAGGAAGATCTAACGGGTTGAATCGACACTTTCTAACAGCTGAACAAAGCACCTTGAAC
>JAOFNL010000170.1 GCA_028041985.1 Psychromonas sp.
CTATTTACTTCGATTGGGGTTATACCCATTATCGCTCAAGGTGCTTTGTCCAGTTGTTAGAAAGTGTCGATTTAATAACCAGTTAGATCTCCCTCTTTCTGCCTAGAATCTTTTCACTTCACCGCTTGTTGAATTTTGTACCTTGAATGGTAACGGGTATAAATATTCATTCAATCCCTAAAAATAAAATTAATCAGATCAACACTTCGAATTACATGTTTTTTAATTAAATATAAAAAACCATTTTGTGTAACATTACCGCAACAAAACAAACAAATTAAAATCATTTTAACAACAAAAACAAGGTTATTTAAAAATATCAAATAAAAACATTAAATTTAATTGAACTAAGTCTTTACATTGTTGACTGAATTTATGATGATACAAAAACCCATCAAGTTGTTGATTTTAAAGGGAATCGTGTACCTAATTGGGAGTATTCATTAGTAGGTAGCTTTACTTTTAAATTTTAAAATAAAAAACATTAAGATAAATACCGCGATAAAAATCAAATTAATGTAATAAAAACATTTTCAATCAATAAGGATATTAACATGAAAAACCCCAAGCGCTCGCCGCTTATTAATGCAGTCTGTTTGCTTGCCGCATCCAGTGCTGCATGCTCTACAGCAATGGCAACTGAGTATAATTATGCAGAAGCTTTACAAAAATCGATTTACTTCTATGAAGCACAGCAATCAGGTCCTATTCCTGAATGGAACCGCACTGAATGGCGCGGTGATTCGGGTATGCAAGACGGTAGCGATAATGGCGTAGATTTAACGGGTGGCTGGTATGATGCTGGTGACCACGTGAAATTTGGCTTTCCTATGGCATCTTCAGCAACTATGTTAGCTTGGGGCGCAGTTGATTATCCAGAAGCTTACTCAAAATCAGGTCAACTTGATGACATCATGAACAACTTAAGATTCGTTGCTGATTACTTTATTAAAGCGCACACACAACCAAATGAACTTTACGGTCAAGTGGGTAAAGGAGCGACAGATCATGCGTGGTGGGGACCAGCAGAAGTCATGCAGATGTCACGTCCATCATACAAAATTAGTGATACCTGTCCTGGTACCGATTTAGCCGGTGAAACTGCAGCAGCAATGGCTTCTATTTCTATGGTCTTCGCAGAGTCTGATCCAGATTACTCAGCAGAGTTATTACGTCATGCGAAAGAATTATATGCCTTTGCTTTTGCCGATGGCGATGAAAGCGCTCGCGGTGCTTACTCCGATTGTATTACCGATGCGGCAACTTATTATAAATCATGGAGTGGTTATAAAGATGAGTTAGTTTGGAGTGCACTTTGGTTATACCGCGCAACAGGCGATAGTACTTATTTAGATCAAGCGAAAGAAGACTACGCAAATCTTTCTACCGAAAATCAATCAACTATCAAATCATACAAATGGACGCAAGCATGGGATGATAAATCTTATGGTAGTTACGTATTAATGGCTGCTTTAACGGGTGGTGACGAATACGAAGCTGATGCAGAGCGCTGGTTAGATTATTGGACAAATGGTTATAACGGCGAAGTGATCACTTATACTTCTGGTGGTTTAGCTTACTTAGATTCATGGGGAGCTAACCGCTACGCAGCTAATACTTCATTTATTGCGCTGGTTTATTCGGATTACTTAAAAACAAAAAGTAGTACAAGTGCAAAAGCATCAACTTATTACCAATTTGCATTATCACAAATCAACTACATTTTAGGTGACAACCCAAATAAAATTAGTTATTTGATTGGTTTTGGAGATGATTACCCACAAAATCCACACCACCGTACATCACATGGTAGCTGGACAGATAGCCAAACCAACCCAACCGATTCACGCCATAACTTAGTAGGTGCTTTAGTTGGTGGTCCAAACTCAGATGATTCATATGAAGATGAACGCTCAAACTACGTCAATAATGAAGTAGCAACAGATTACAACTCAGGTTTTACTTCTGCGGTTGCACGTTTATCTATGGACTTTAGCGGTTCAACACTAACAAACTTCCCAGTAGCCGAAGAACGTGATACTGAATTCCGCGTTCAAGCTAAGTTAAATTCATCTAGTAGCAACTATGTTGAAGTAGCGATGCGAGTAGAAAATATGAGCGCATGGCCAGCTCGTGCTGCAGATAACCTACGAGCGAGATACTACATAGACATCTCTGAAGCGATTACTGCAGGATATGACGTTTCGGATATCACAGTATCAACAGCATACAGTCAAGCGACTTCTGTCTCAGATTTAACCCTATTTGAAGGTAATACTTACTTTGTAGAAATTTCTTTTGAAGGTATTGATATTTACCCTGGTGGTCAATCAGCTTTCTATAAAGAAGTACAATTACGTATTGCTGGCCCAACAGGTACTAGCTTCTGGGATAATAGCAATGATACCTCATGGAGTGATTTTAGTAGCTCAAGCTACTCTGATGCAAAAGGTATTAGTTTAATTGATGCCGATGATAACAGTGTACTTTGGGGCGAAGGTTTTGAGCCTATAGCATTATGTGAAGAAAACTGTGTACCTACAGCCAATAATGCAACCGTAGTATCAACCACAGGTGAACCAGTTAATATTACATTAAGTGCTGAAGATAAAGATGGTTCAATCGCACAATATACTTTATTAACTGAACCTAGCAACGGAACGTTAACAGGGTCTGACGCATCACGTGTATACACATCTGCGACAGGTTTTGTAGGTAGTGATTCTTTCACTTACCAAGTTACTGATAATGAAGGTGCGACTTCTAATACTGCAACGGTGACCATTACTGTTACTGAAGAAGCAGAAGTACCAGTTATTGAAGAGCCAGAAGTGCCAGTTGTAGAGGAACCAGAAGTACCTGTTATTGAGGTGCCTTCAACTGATCCAACAACACCATCAACGGGCCTTACTTGTTCAATTGATAGCGTCGATGCATGGTCAACAGGCTTTGTATTAAACAATGTAAAAGTAACGAATGCGACGGGTGCTGCAGTAACAGATTGGGAAGTTAAGATCCAATTAGAAGGTTCTGATATTGCAATCGGTAACTTCTGGAACTCATCAGTATCTTTAGATGCGGAGAACATCTTAACGGTTAACAATGCATCTTATAATGGTTCACTTGCGAATGGAGCATCAACCACATTCGGTCTACAAGGTTCTTTTTCTGGTGATTGGGGAACCCCTGTTTGTATCATTGAAGAAAGTGATAGTGAAATAACAGATCCAGAAACACCAACTGAAACTGAAACTCCAACAGAACCAGAAACTCCAACTGAAACTGAAACTCCAACTGAAACTCCAACAGAACCAACACTAATGACAGGGTTAACTTGTACAGATGGTCAAGCGGATATCTGGTCAGGTGGTGTAGTTGTAAACAACTATCAAGTAACCAATACAGGAACAGAAACATTAACTGATTGGGAAGTTGATTTAGACTTCAACAATACAGTCAATGTGACTAATATTTGGAATGCATCAGCAACGACAAATGGTAACTTGGTTACTGTGTATGGTAATTCGCTTAAAGTAGGTGAAACTGTAACATTTGGTTTCCAAGGTGCTTACTCTGGTACTATCCAAACGCCAACGTGTGCAACAACGACAGAGACTCCAGTTATTGAAGTACCTGTAGTT
>JAOFNL010000171.1 GCA_028041985.1 Psychromonas sp.
TGCAATGGTTAGAACTTAATCGAGAACGAGGCTTAAAGATCTAAATTTCTTTCTATTTCGCACATTTCAGTAGGTGGAAATGAGGCACTGCCGACATTTTTAATCATTAATTCATTTTCATGAATTTGAGAATGGTAAAATAAGGCGCTTAAATTTAAATGAAAGCTACCATCAAAGAGTAGTGTTTTTCACCTAGAGAGAGCGAAATATATAATCAATGAATGGGTTAACTCAGACAAGTGCGACAATCGATGTAGATCAACAAGGTGATATTAAATTATTACAAATAACCGACACACATCTTTTCGCAGATCCTGATAAAGATTTATTAGGTATTAAAACTGTAGAAAGTTATCAAGCAGTCATTAAGCATGCTTATAAATATAAAGGATTATGCGAAGCAGTCTTATGTACTGGTGATTTATCGCAAGACCATTCTGCTCAATCTTATGTTGATTTTAGTGATTTAATCAAAACTTTAGAGATGCCTTGCTATTGGTTACCAGGTAATCATGATATGCAGTCGGTGATGCTACCTTCATTGTTAGAAGAAGGTCTGTCTGCAACTAAACAAATAGTGAGTGAACATTGGCAAATCATTTTGTTAGACTCACAAGTTTCAGGTGTGCCACATGGTTATCTCAGTGATTCTCAATTAGACTTTTTAGAGCAAAAACTGCAACAATATCCGTATAAACATACGCTCGTCGCGGTGCATCATCATGTCTTGCCTGTCGGTTCAGCGTGGTTAGATCAACACATTCTAAAAAATAACCAACAATTAATCGCTTTATTAAGTCGTTTTCCAAATGTGAAAGCAGTATTATCAGGTCACGTACATCAAGCCTTTGATGTGGTTAAAAGTGGTGTTCGTTATATAACAAGTCCATCGACTTGTTTACAATTTAAACCTAAAAATAATGACTTTGCTGTCGACGATAAAGCTCCTGGATATCGTCATATCGTATTAACTAAATCGGGTGAAGTGATCACTACCGTTGAACGAATTGAAGTGGGTGAGTTTATTATTGATGAGAACGCAACAGGATATTAAAAAGAGATAAAATGACCGATGCTAAAATAACTAAAGTATTACTGTCATTACATGGTTTTCACAGTTCACCCTCCTCCTTAAAAGCACAACAAATGCGTGAGTACTTACTGGTCACTCATCCTGATATTCATTTTGTTTGTCCTCAATTACCTGTATTACCTAAAGATATGTGGGTTGTGGTTGAAACTATTTTTAAACAATATGAAGGTTGTGATATAGCTGTAATGGGAAGCTCATTAGGTGGTTTTTTAGCAACAAAGGCTGCGCAACAATATGGTGTCAAAGTACTTCTCATTAATCCTGCTGTCACTCCAGATATTTTATTGACGGAAAGATATAAAGGTGAGCAAACTCATCCTTATTTGCAGCAACAATACACCATTAACCATGATTATATCCAGCAACTTACCGCGTTAAATGTTGATGTTGTTAATAATCCAGATAACATTTGGGTTTTATTGCAACAGCAGGATGAAGTATTAGATTACCGAGAGGCTGTTAAAAAGTATCAAGGTTGTAAGGTAACCTGTGAAAGTGGTGGCGACCATAGTTTTATTGGTTTTGAACGCTACCTAGAGCAGATAATTCATTTTCTTTATTAATTCATACAATCAACTGATTTATTCTGTGGTAACTTACGCGCAGGATTGATAACCGTACGACAAACTAAACAATAGGGTGCATGCATGAGCGAACAATATAATTCAGACTCCATTGAAGTATTAAACGGACTCGATCCTGTTCGTCATCGGCCTGGTATGTACACTGAAACAAATCGTCCAAACCACTTAGCGCAGGAAGTTATCGATAACTCAGTGGATGAGGCATTGGCCGGATATGCCACATCAATTCAAGTTATCTTACATGAAGATCAATCTTTAGAAGTTATCGATGATGGCCGTGGTATGCCGATTGATATCCATGCAGAAGAAAAAATATCAGGTGTTGAACTGATATTTTGTAAGTTACATGCTGGTGGTAAGTTTTCTGGCAAAAACTATGAAATTTCAGGTGGTTTGCATGGCGTAGGTATTTCTGTCGTCAATGCCCTTTCCACACGAGTTGATGTGCAAATTCGTCGTGATGCCAAAATATTTCATATCGCTTTTGAAGATGGAAATAAAGCTGAAGAGTTAAGTGAAATAGGTGTTTGTGGGAAACGAAATACCGGGACCAGTGTTCATTTTAGACCTGATCCTAAATACTTCGATAGCCCTAAGTTTTCTGTTTCTCGCTTATTACACTTGCTAAAAGCAAAAGCTGTTTTATGCCCTGGGTTAAGTATTAAATTTAAAGATAAAGTTAATAAAAATAACTACGAATGGTGCTATCAAGATGGCCTTAATGATTATTTATTAGAGGCTGTTGCAGAAAATGAATTATTACCTTCAGTCCCTTTTGTGGGTAAGTTTTCTGCGAATAAAGAGATGGCTGATTGGGCGGTTGTTTGGTTACCTGAAGGTGGCGATTCTATTGCAGAAAGTTATGTTAACCTTATCCCCACAGCTCAAGGCGGTACGCATGTGAATGGTTTCCGTCAGGGATTGTTGGATGCCATGCGTGAATTCTGTGATATTCGTAATATTTTACCTAGAGGTCTTAAACTAAGCCCGGAAGATATTTGGGATAAATGCAGTTACGTGCTTTCTGTTAAAATTAAAGAACCACAATTTGCAGGGCAAACTAAAGAACGTTTATCTTCACGTCAATGTGCCGTTTTTGTTTCAGGTGTGGTTAAAGACGCCTTTAGCTTATGGTTAAACGCAAACGTAACGGAAGCTGAAGCTTTAGCTGAGTTCTGTATTAACAATGCACAAACGCGTACGCGTAAAAGCAAAAAAGTCGCACGTAAAAAAATTACCCAAGGGCCTGCCTTACCAGGGAAACTAACCGATTGTTCGACGCAAGATCCTGAGCGTGGTGAGTTGTTTTTAGTGGAAGGTGACTCAGCGGGCGGTAGTGCTAAACAAGCACGTGACCGTGAGTTTCAAGCTATCATGCCATTGCGAGGAAAAATTAAGAACACTTGGGAAGATGAGTCTGACGTTATTCTGAGTTCTGAAGAGATCCATAATATTTCTATTGCCATTGGTATTGATCCTGGCTCAAGTGACTTGTCGGGATTACGCTATGGAAAAATTTGTATTCTAGCGGATGCCGATTCTGACGGGTTACATATCGCAACGTTAATTTGTGCTTTATTTGTTCGCCATTTCAGAGCGGTAGTTGATACCGGACATTTTTATGTTGCTATGCCTCCTTTATATCGTATTGATATCGGAAAAGATGTTTATTATGCGCTAGATGAATCTGAAAAAGAGGGAATTTTAGATCGTATTCAGGCAGAGAAAAAGCGTGGTAAAGTCAATGTGCAGCGATTCAAAGGGCTAGGTGAAATGAATCCACTACAGCTACGTGAAACAACCATGGATCCTAATACGCGTCGGTTAGTACAATTAACTATTGATGATGCTGATAACATGTTGGAAATGATGGATATGTTGTTGGCTAAGAAGCGTGCAGGTGACCGCAAAACGTGGTTAGAATCAAGCGGTGATATGGCTGCTATTGATTAGA
>JAOFNL010000173.1 GCA_028041985.1 Psychromonas sp.
TCAGTTCCAATTATTTGACAGTATAAAAGAGACACAACAAGGTTTAGATATCACTCTAAAATTTACCGATGCAAATAACCTACCCACTGGAGCCGGCATTTTATTTAAAGGCCATGGCATAGGTCGTATTAATAACATTCGTTATGATAGCGAAAATCAACTATTTATTGCACAAGCAAGCATTAACCCTGAATTTTCAGAATTTGTAACAGAGAAAGCCCAATTTTGGATTGAAAAAACGTCTGTGTCATTCTCGAAAATAGAAAACATAGGCAATATAGTGACGGGAGATTATATCGGGTTTGCTTACAGTGAAAACTACCTTACTGAGAAACAAAAAACCGAGTTTACCTTACGTAATAATCACTCTCCTGCTAAAGGTTATTTATCAGTTACTTTAATTACAAATACTGCAAATGGCCTCAGCGAGGGAGCACCCGTTAGTTACAAAGGATTGATAATAGGTAAAATAGATTCTCTTACATTAACCAAAGATAGCGAACATATAAAAGCAATTTTACAAATTGATAACGAATACAGTTACCTAGTTAGCAAGCAAAGTAAATTCCACTTACTCAGTGGTGTAGATTTTAAAGCTTCGTTAAAAGGCATTGAAGTCAACAGCAAACCATTACAAAACATAATTCAAGGCGGTGTAGCACTATACAATCAATACCCTGTTAACAAACAAAATAATAAGAAAACACTTAAAGATAACCAACTTTTCCACTTATATCCGTCAAAAGAGATGGCTAATATTGGTAATAATGTATTTGCACCGCCTTTAAAAGCAACCTTATTAAGTAAAGAATTACCTTCTGTGAGTGTCGGTTCACCCGTTTATTATCACAAACTACAAGTAGGCGAAGTTAGTGATATGGAACTTCATAATTCTGGATTAATGCAAACGAGTATTGAAATATCCGCCCAATTCAAACACCTTATTTCTGAAAATACAGTGTTTTGGAACGTAAGTGGATTTAACATTGATGCAGGTCTTTCCGGTGTAAAAGTAAATGCTGAATCCATTCTTTCTATTGCAGCTGGAGGGATCGCATTAGAACTTTATCCATCAGCAACCGGTAATATTACTAGTCAAGGGCAATATCGCTTGTTCGATAGCTTCCAGGAAGCAACAACACCTCCCAAACAGATCACCCTTACCTACGATGATGCATTTGATCTTAAAGTCGGTAATAAAATTAAATTAAAAGGGCTAGAAATCGGTGAAATAAGTAATTTAACCCTTAATTCAAATAATAAAGTGATAGTGGATTTAGAGATTGACCCAACCTATTTCGAAACGATTGCTAAAAAAGGCAGTCGCTTTTGGATAGTTCGCAGTGAAATCTCACTCTCTGGCGCTAAAAATTTATCAACATTGATTGGGGGTGTATTTATAAATGTTTCACCAGGAACTGGTCAACTAACAGATAAGTTTATAGGTGAGAGCCATGAACCCTTAATAACCCAAAATAAAACGGGGTTACCTATCACTTTATTAGCTGATAATGCAGGCTCTACCGATATAGCAAGTCCTGTTTATTATCGACAAATACAGATAGGCGAAGTCATGAATAAGCAGTTAAATGACGATGCATCTGGTGTAGAAATTATGATTAACATTTATCCTGAATACACTTATTTAATACGTGATAACAGTGTATTCTGGCCAGCATCTGGCTTTAACTTAGATATCGGGATCACAGGTGCAGCATTGAAGGCAACCTCTTTAACTTCACTGATCAAAGGAGGCATAAACATGAGTACACCTGACGATCAACCGTTACAACCTGCTAGTAAGGCTTTTGCTCAATTTGCAATACAAACTGAAGCAAAAGAAAAATGGTTACAATGGAAGCTAAAAATTCCTAACAGCAATTAACCTCAGTTTATGCTATCTTGCGCGCACTTTTAGTGCGCGTTTTTGTTTGTAAGGAATTTTCATGGATAACAATACTTTTATACCTCAAGCCTTTATTGACAAAATGTCCGCAATTATCCCCGAAAATTTAACCGTCGATGATTTAATTGCAGCTTGCCGCCGACCACTTCGCCGTGCAATTCGAGTCAATACACTAAAAATATCCGTAGCAGATTTTCAATTACGAGCAAAGGAACATGCGTGGAAACTCATCCCCATTCCTTGGTGTGCAGAAGGTTTTTGGATTGCTAGTGATGATTTAATCGAAAGTCAAAATAGTACAGAAGGTCACTCACTTGGTAATAGTGCAGAGCACTTAGCAGGACTATGTTACATCCAAGAAGCTAGTTCAATGTTACCTGTTTCTGCCCTCTTTCACTTTTTTAAACAATCAGATAAATCTGTGGTACTAGATGCCGCAGCAGCCCCTGGTTCAAAAACAACACAAATAGCTGCTTTAATGGAAAATAAAGGGCTGATTATAGCTAATGAATTTTCATCTAGTCGCATTAAAATGCTGCACGCTAATATCCAACGCAGTGGTATTCATAATGTCGCCTTAACTCACTTTGATGCTCGAGTATTTGGAGAATGGTTACCTGAAACTTTCGATGCCATTTTATTAGACGCCCCTTGCTCTGGTGAAGGGACCGTACGTAAAGATAAGCATGCCATGAAAAACTGGTCCCAAGAGTCTATTGAAGAGATAGCTCTCATGCAAAAAGATCTCATTAACAGTGCATTCCATTCATTGAAGCCTAATGGCATATTAGTCTATTCTACTTGCACACTCAGCCATGAAGAAAACCAAGAGGTACTTCATTATTTACAAGCAGAGCATACCGACAAAGTAAAATTTTTAAACTTAGCGGCACTCTTTTCCGATGCTCATAAAACAGCAACCCAAGAAGGTTTTTTACATATTTGGCCACAAGTCTATGACAGTGAGGGTTTTTTCGTCGCAGCTATACAAAAAACGGCATCATCAGCAGATAAAAACACTAATAAACGACCAGCTAAATTTCCTTTTACAAAACCAACAAAAACAGAAATAGAGAGTCTGCTTACCTATTTTAGAACTCAATATGGGATTGTCGACTTAACAGGTGTTATCTATAAACGAGAACAAGAATTTTGGTTGTTCCCTAAAGGCATCGAACCGTTAATGGATAAAATTCGCTTCTCACGGTTAGGTATAAAAATAGCCGAACAATTTGGAAAAGGCAGAAAAACAGGGTTTAAAACCATGTATGAATTTGCACGTTGTTTTGCAGATAATAGCGTATCAAAACAGCATACAAACAATATTAACCTCAACGCAGAACAAGCTAATGAATTTTATCAAGGTAGAGATATTCATAATATAGATTGTAATGGCGCATCAGGTGAAGTGTTTGTTAGTTATCGAGGTCATGTCATAGGCATAGGTAAAGCATTAAGCAATCGTATAAAAAACAACTTACCTCGTGATTTAATACACGATAAAAAATTATTTAAGGCGTGATTTTAATATAATCCAGCAACTAATTACCATGTAAAGCAGGATGAATCCTGCGCCCCACCCCGATCATAAGAATGAGCGTAAGCTTTAACTTGGGGCGTGGCTTTTAAGCCACCTAACTAAACAACAAACAAAGCAGGA
>JAOFNL010000177.1 GCA_028041985.1 Psychromonas sp.
CAACAAGCTTGGCGTAATTTTAATAATGCATCTAAAAATTCAATACGACTTCTTGCCATGCCTTTTTCACGTAACAGGTCACGAACTTTCGCTTCCATAGTAATACGGATACTTTCATATAAAGTACGTTGGTCATTTTGTAATGCAATTGTATGGACAATCTCTGTTTTAGCAGGTAATTCTTTTGCTACATCATCTTTAGTTCTGCGTAATAAGAAAGGTTTCGTTTTTTGAATTAACCATTGTTGTATTTGCTGGTTACCTTCACCTTCAATTCCCTTGCGGTAAACTCGGTTGAAGGTACCGTACGAGCCTAAGAAACCAGGCATTAAGAAATCAAATAAAGACCATAATTCACCTAAGTGATTCTCCATCGGCGTACCGGTTAAACATAAGCGTTGTTTCGCATCAATTAACTTAATGCTTTTGGTCATTTTAGCTAATGGATTTTTAATGGTTTGTGCTTCATCTAAAATAAGGTCTGCAAAAGAGAACGCTGAAAACTCTTTAAAATCGCGTGCAATCAATGGGTAAGTTGTGATCACTAAATCATAATCATTGATATCTTTAAAAAACTGATGACGAGTAACACCATGTAATACTAAGACTTTAAGATCAGGTGTAAACTTAATCGCTTCGTTTGACCAGTTACTCACTAATGACGTAGGACAGATAACCATTGCAGGTTGAGTTAATAGATTCTGTTCTTTCTTGTAAAGTAAATAAGCTAAGGTCTGAACCGTCTTCCCTAACCCCATATCATCGGCTAAGACACCAGAAAAGCCATATTCATTTAAGAACATTAACCAATCCAAACCTTCTTTTTGATAATCGCGCAACTCTGCCTTTAATCCCTCAGGTTTTGGCACCACCTGAATACCGCTGAAATTAGATAATTTTTTTGCTAAAGCTTGTACATGTTCACCACCTACCCAACGATTAATATCAGGTAACTGCGCTAATAGAGCAGCTTGGTTTTGTGGTAAATTTATTTTGCTTTCATTAACTTCACCTAGCTCTTGTAGAATAGACAAAATCGGTTGAATAGATTCACGTTTCACACGTAATGGACGCCCATTACCTTGTGCTAGTAAGATATCGTATTCATTCTGTTGCCAGTCTTCATTACTGCGCAACCATTCCAACAGTAATGGTAAAAGCTCAATGCGTTTACCTTCTACTTCAATCGAAACTCCTAAATCAAACCAATTGCCTTTTTCATCAACATCAATATCAATACTATCCACTCGCTGGCTTTGTAATGCTAAATCATTAGCCACTTCAAATTGCCAACCTAGCACTTCTAAACGCGCTTTATGTGCAGTTAATAAGGACAACCATTGGAACTCTTGAGAGCCACCTAATTCTGGCGGTAAGATGCCCTGACAATCTTTGGTCACGGTGAACTTAGGGTCATACATATAAACATCAAGCAGGCATAAATCATTAAATTCATGAAGAGCGGCTAATTCTTGCTCTATTTCACGTGTCACGCTGACTATCAAGCCTTTGTGCATGTATTGATTGCGTTGTTTGTCTTCTAAAATGCTTGGTGTTAATAATAAATCACCATATTTGAAATATAAACGCCCTAAAAATAGATCCTGTCCTTTTATTTTTTGCACATCTAATTTAAAAACAACCTGCAACTTCTGTTCGATATGTTGAATATCGTAATGCTGGGGATTAGGTAAAACATGTTGCGCAAAACCTAATGACACTTCTTGGGTAAAATGAGCACATTGCGTTTCACCTAGTGGTGGAGTTTGCAATAATGAAAGCAACCAATCACGATTAAAATCTGTCTTAATCTCGCCAAACTGATGACGTTCTAAATCATAAAAATAGGGCGTTGGTGTCGGTATCAGCAGCCAACTATCACAATCATCTAAATTAACTTTTAACTGTTTTAAATTGTCTTCTATCGACTCCCATTCGAGGGCGATAATACGAGCATCAGACAGTGTTATTTTTTGCTCTAGATGTTCCCAAAAACAACGACCTGTATCTAATATTTTTTGTAAAGCCAATAGATCGAGTTCTGTCTTAATGTAGGTTTTGCCTAATTTCGCAACTCGCCCCTCTTTAGTTAATAGTAATCGTAGAATCTCAACATCAACATCTTCTACCCATTTAAAGCTTTCCATCCAACTTTCATTATCAGCTACTGAAACTAAATCTTTCTCACTGAACACATGCGAATTTTCACTTTTCAAGAAGCGAACAGTCCCATACTCTACTTTGATGTATCTATGTTCATGATTAAGAATTTTTTTATCAAAAGAAAATCGAAAGTAACCTTGGTAGGCAGATGCTCTAATTCTTTCAGATTGACCAACTCGACCTTCTAGCATTTCATACCATGTTTGGTAGCTATTCTCGATATTATAATTAGGGGTATCTGCTTGATAAGCTAATAATAAAGCAACGGCATGTTTACAGTTCCAACCTACTGGGCACGAGCAAGTACTTTGAATAATATAACCACCTTTGTTAGAAGGTTTTATCGTTGCTTTGGTATCGTAGGGTGTTTCATTAGTACCTTTAACTAGACCAGATAGCGTACTGTTTGACTCATCGTAGTCACATGCTAATACACGACTTTCTTTAAAATAAAGAGTGCCTCGATCAATTATATTGCGACCAAAACTTGTTGAAATATCTTGTTGAGTGACTTTAGGCATCGAAAAAAACCATCTAAAAAACGGATCGTTAATGATAAAGATATAGTGCGCATAAATAAAGGACTAATCACAAAATTACAAACATCCTACAATTAACTTACTTCTTTATTTGCTAATACAAGCAATTTGAGTAGGTTATATACATATGCATTTAATCATCAACGCAAACTAGAAATAATATCCATGTAATGGAAATAAAGAGTAATTGATGAAAACCAAAACACTTGCCTCACTTTATTTTTTTATAGTTGCTTATATTGCATTTCAAGTATTGCAATTTCCAGTGTTCGAAAATATTAATTTCTATAATTTATATGCAAAATTAATTGCGACAACAACACTGTTGTTTTTACTCATTAACATGCACAAAATAAAACATAACACTCTCATTCAAAAATACCTGTTCAGTGCATTTTTCTTTCTCTTCGTTTCGATGATGACCAATACCTTAAATGAAATATTTAGCCAACCTTGGGGCTTTACCTTGTTATTGGTCGATATAGGACAAGTTGCAGGCTATATTTTGTTATTCCATGGGATTACCACTTGGATAGCTCAAAATAGTGACCAAACAGGTGAATTAAAAATTCGCTCTGAAACAGATGAACTCACTAGGTTATATACTCGCCGACATTTTAATGATGCGTTACATAATGCAATGTTCGTCGATCAAATTAAACGCACTTCCTCTTCTCTTTTAATAATAAATA
>JAOFNL010000174.1 GCA_028041985.1 Psychromonas sp.
TACTGTCAGTGCCGTAAAATGTGTTTTAGCGGACATCAACCAAGTCTATATGAATACGCAATCATTATTCTTGATTGATTCACAACAATGGAATGACCAAACATCACGTCTTCACCGCTTTACCCTTAATAACTTTGAATACGATAGCTCATTAACTGTCGATGGTACGCTCGGTTGGGATACCCCTGAGTTCCGCATCAAAGAGCTCGACGATGGCACCGTTGTGTTATTAACAAGCCAAAATGAAACCATTAGTAATTGGTGGGGCGTTTGGTGGAATAATACCAATACAGTCAATAAATTACGGTTATTCCAAAAAATAGCGACTGATGATGGTGAGGAATACCAACAAATTGCAGAGTTACCTAATGCGGACGCGCCAGAGCAGGATGATTCGCCTCTCTCTTTAGGTAAACAAGGTGAACAGATTTATGGTGTCCGTATTGATGAAAATACGGTCAAAGTCGTGACTTTTAGACAGACAGATCCGCTTTACATCTTTGATATTAGTGATCGTAAAAACCCACAATCACTAGGTGAATTACAAGAAGATGGTGTTTCCGTTTACTTACATAATTTTGCCGATTTAACATTAGGGGTTGGCTATGATGCCAATGAATCTGGTAACCGACTTGGATTAAAAGTTGAACTTTATGATCAGCAAGAAACACTGCAAAGCATTCAACAATATGTGTTTGGTGACTATGCTTCAACACCTGTTGATTATGATTACCACGCTTTTACTTCAGTTGCGGTCGATGACAATGAAGACCTTTTTAAAATTGCTATACCGGCTACTATTTATGAGAATAATTACCAAGATTATTACTCTGGATTACTACTATTTACGCTAAACAACGTCGATAAAACATTGATTCATAATGGAACGATTAAAGCGCAAGGAGATAGAAGTAGTTGGCAGGATCGTTCAGTTATCCAAGGTGATGCAGTACATTACCTCCATAATGGAAAAATCTATTCTAGCTTGTGGAGTACGCCAGACGCATACTCAATAAGTGAATAGCTAAAGTTTCAGTGTCTAGCTGTATTTATGATTTAATTGCTGTAGATTAAATCATAAATGCCTAACGCATTTAAATGCTCTGTAAAATAGTATTATTATGATGGTTGGTTATTTTCAACTAATAATTGAATTGCTTTATTTTTTTGTGCAATGAGAACTGAAAGTTTAGTTTCTAACTCTTGTCTATCACTACTTGATAGCTCTTTTGCCAACTCCTCATTTAAACAAACCTCTTTATGTTCTAGCTTGCTTATTAAAGCGGCTAATCCTTCTGAACGTTTCAGCTTATCTCTAAACTGCGGGCTAAAATATTGTGCGAGTGCTTCTATGATTTTTTCCATGACTCTCTCCTTAACAATAAAAACTAATGAGCTAATTCTTCGATTTCTTCATTATCTAACGCAACTTCTCGTTCAATATTTAACCTTTCTCTATCGTAATCAGTATAGAGTGTAGATGCCATTGAAATTAAGTTATTTGAGATCCTCACACCATAATGACAATCATTTAATAATGAGCTTGCCATAAATGGAGTAATTGATTTCCTCTGTAATAATCGACTTATATTCATCTTAATGGTTTTGTCAGACTCAACCACTTCTACCTTAAGTGCGTTGAGCAACAACAAGACATCTGGAGATTGGTCTGATTTCAATGCACTGCGAATGGACTCTATTTCACGTATCACTAACGCAATTTGTAACCTAATCAGGTCATATTGCCCTTGCTGCTCAATATTCGTAGATAACATGTATTTACTCATATTCTTACGCAAATGCTTCATATCTTTGATAGCTTCAATAATGTTTTGGTTAGCACTTCTCAGCCAATGAATATGCTCAGATTGCAACATTTCCCATGTAAAGGAAGCATGGCTAATGAAGTCGATTATTTCCGAATAAAGGCCTTTTACTTTCAGCTCATAAAATTTGTCTATATCAAACTCAGTGACTTTACGGCTTCGCTGGACGAGCTCACTTAATGACATTTTACTGCGAACTTGTTGTAAATTTAAACTTAGCCCTTCGCATAATACTTTGAGAGAAATATCGTAAATATGCAGGGTTTCATTACGAATCGCTTCCAAGGCCGTTTCAGGAAAATCCAACGAAGCTGAATTTAAATATAATGCCCCTTCTGTTTCCTGCTTTGAGCCAGGCAAATACTTTTCTAAGAACAACACTAAACGATTGATGAAGGGCCACATTATAAGCACGCCAGTTAAGTTGAATAGCGTGTGAAATACAGCTAGTTTTAATGTGTAGTTGTCATCAGCAATACCCACATGCTCACTTGTCCAATCCACTAGCACCAAAAATTGCTGTATAAACACAATCGCAATTAAGCCTGTCACCATATTAAAAATAAAATGAGCTCCCGCTAATCGTTTCCCTTCTATATTGGCACTCATCGCTCCCAAAACAGCGGTCACCGTTGTCCCAACGTTGGCACCAATGGCTAATGCTAATGCATTCTCATAACTAATTTGATGGGCGGCTAAGGCTGTAATGATCAACACTAAGGTTGCATGGCTAGATTGCATAATCACCGTCGCGGCAACACCAATAAAGGCAAATACAAATAACCCTTTATAGCCCGTCATCGCATAGTTTGCTAAATCTAAATTTCCTTTAAAGGCTTCAAACCCTTCTTTCATGTATGAGATGCCTAAAAATAAAAAACCTAAGCCCGTTAGAATATAACCTAACCCTCGCAAGTGTTTATTTTTCTGTAACACCATGATCACGCCAAAAACTAACATCGGCATTGCATAGGCAGATATTTTCACTTTTAAGCCTAAACCAGCAACCAACCATGCACCTGTCGTGGTACCTATATTAGCGCCAAATATAATGCCAATACCTGCAGCTAATTCTAATAGTCCTGCACTTAAAAATGAGATAGTGATAACTGACACTAATGAACTAGATTGCATGATACTGGTTGTCAGCACACCAAAGCCAATGCTTTTAAATTGAGTGTTTGTTGAAACATTAAGAATTTTCTCTAAGCTACCTCCAGTAAACGCTTTAAACCCTTCTTCTAAAGAGATCATACCGAAAAGGAAAATAGCAACGCCTGCGGCAATGGTTTTAAAGTCACTACTTTGCCAAAAACCATAAGCAAGGATAATGAAAATACTAGGTAGCAAAAGTTTTTTAAGCACGTCAAAACCTCGATATTGAACACAGATAGGATATGAAAAGGAATCTACTGCAAAGTCTTGTTTAAGCTTCAAAGTAATTCAAATTTCGACATCAAATAGATGTTATTTAATATCCAGAATCAAACGAACTTAACAAATACAATTTATCAATAATGACAACAAAGGATGTTTTATACCAATTACATTAAATACGTATACTCGTTACCATTCAAGATGCAAAACTTAGCAAGCGGTGAAGTGAACAGATTTAAGGCTAATAGAGGAAAATTTAACGAGTTATACCATTCC
>JAOFNL010000175.1 GCA_028041985.1 Psychromonas sp.
AGGCAAGATCTGACCCTGAGAATGACTTGTTTAAAGCTAAAATAGCCTCGATATCCACCTATCACCCTCCATTTATGACTTAATTTAATCACTCTGCAATGAAAATAGAAATAATCTATTTAATCTCAAGTAAATGTAAGTTAATGTAGTTTTTATGTAAATAAGTAGGCTGAAAATGAGAAATTCTACAGCCTCGTTATACGTTTTTAGGATAAATATGATTTCAACATCTCTTAAAATCAGAAAATTATTTGAGTTAGCGAAAGGGGAAATTGATCTTCCTTATTTCTCTGGATTTCCAAATAATGCATGTGAAGGGGCATCATTATTTCTTGGAGCAATAATAAAGGAAAAATTTCCAACCGCTAATGTAGAATATTTAAAAGCTTATGATGGAAACGGAGCAATTCATTTTTGGTTAGAGATTGACGGCAAAGTTTTTGATATAACTGCAGACCAGTTTCCAGAAATAGAGAGTCCTCTTTTCGGAGTTAATCATCAGCCTTTCTTAGAAATTTACAACGATATTGAAAGGCAAGAAATCAATGAGGCGTTTAAGTTATCGGATGTGACTAACTCAACCTATAAACACTCTTTAATGATGGAACTTAGGTACCATTTAAGCACAAATATATAACAAGTTAAGCAATTGAACGTGTTACGGTTGTCATTGTTTTTGCAAAAGAAAAAAACAATGGCAACACCAACCTACACGCCAGTTATTAACGCGTTTTACAGCTATTGTATGTCAATAAATATTGAGGGATTAATATGAGTCACGATGATTGGCGTGAAGAAACTCAGAGTAGATTAGCCAAAAGTGCCATATACAATGAGCTAAAAAAAAAGTGCAACAATGATGTTGCCGGTATTCAAGTATTACAGCTTGTAGATTATGCTACTTTATATGCTTTTGAAAAAACAAAAGCAATTCTTATACATATGGGAGAATTTACACTTCACGATAGTGATCATCTATTTCGAGTTCTAAAATTAATGGAGAAGCTATTAACTCCAAAAAATATTGAAGAGCTCACGATCCCTGAATTAATGTTACTTATCCTGAGTGCGTTCTTTCATGATATTGGAATGGCTCCTGAAATAAAAGATGTGCTAGCTTGGAAAAAAGTATGGGATCTTTCACCAAAATTCGATGATGAAACAGATGAAAATGAATTTGATAAATTTCAGCGTTATTATTTGGCAAGACCTGATCAAAAATTAAAGCTCGAAGAATTTATTACTCAGGGGAACTTTAGTGGCGCTGATTTAATTAAAAGCTATCTCATTGCTGACTATATAAGGATTACTCATGCTGATCGAGCTAGGTCTATAATTGAAAAAGATTGGCTAGATAAAATAAAATATCGAGATTCTGATCTTACTGTTGAATTTGCTGGAATTTGCTTTAGCCATAATGAAGACCCCTTTTCTATTTTGGAATTAGATCAGAGTTTCCTTTGTGGCCCTGAAATATATGCCAACTTACAGTTAGTGGCTGTTATATTGAGACTTTCAGATCTTCTCGATTTTGACGCAAAAAGAACACCATCAGTCTTATATTCACATTTATTCGTTAGGCACCCAATCTCAATAAAAGAGTGGGATAAACACCGGGCTATTGAAGCTTGGACTATTAACAGTGAATGCATTCAATATCATGCTAAGTGTAGCCATCCTGCCATTGAAGCTTCAATCCATGCATTTTGTGATGTCATAGATAGTGAGTTGAGTTCATGTAATAACATCATTTCTGAAATGAATGATTTCAATCGAACTCAAGGAAGAAATTGCACTATTAAAATTCCATTTAAAGTTGATAGATCAAAAATCAGTACTAAAAAAGGGATAAATGGAAATCCAATTTATATTTACAAAGAAACTCAGTTTAACTTAAGTAAAAATCAAGTTATTGATTTATTGATGGGAACAAAGCTTTACGGTGATCCCGAAGTGGCTCTTAGGGAACTATTGCAAAACTCGATTGATGCTTGCTTGCTGCGAAGTGCTTTAGAGGCTAGCTGGAGTACGCCATATACCCCAGAAATATATATTAAATACTCCACTGAAAACAATGAAGATGTACTTGAAATAACAGACAATGGAACTGGAATGGATCAAAATATAATCGATTCGTACTATTCTAAGGTAGGATCTTCTTTCTATAAATCATCAGAATTTTATGATTTAAAATCACAATCTAATGCGCAATTTACGCCAACGTCTAGATTTGGAATAGGTATATTATCTTGTTTCATGGTGGCTGACACTATGGTGGTAGATACAAGAAGAGTTTATGGGCCTCATGAATCTAGTGATCCTATAAACCTAACTATTGAAGGGCAAGAAAGTATATTTTGGATTAAACCAGGCCAAAGAAATATCCCAGGTACAACTACAAAACTATTTCTCAGAAAGAATAAAAATCCATGGGATAGGATGGACGAAAATGAGTTTATTAAGTCTATTGAAAATGTAATCCCAAACCCACCTTTCAAGATACAAATTGAAACCAAGTCGCATAAAAGAATCAAAGATGAGAATAGCTTTAAAGAAATTAAAGCCGACATGCTTAGGAGTAATTCTTGGGATGAGCATGAGAATATTAGAGAGTTTAATCTAACATTTGACGATGAAAGTAATGGGTTTATTGGTTCTGCTGTAATAGCAATATTAGAAAGTCACGGAGCTCCAACAGATTCGATAGAAATGACATCTAGATCAATAGAAATTGAAGGGGATTCATATAGTTTAGAAAAGAGCATTAAGCTAAGCGGAAAAGAAATTAGTGAGTCTAGCACGTCAATAACTATCAATGAAGATGGAAGTATTGATAGCTCTGATTCTCGTAGAGTTCTCTATGAGTCTAAATCTCGATTATCTTTACATGGGATAGAAATTCCTTCTTCATTATTTCCTCAGATCTGGAACATGCAAAAAAATCAGGTGAAATTGTCATGGCCGATGCCGCTATTACTTGTGCTTGATATATGTGGGTCTAATGATCTAGATCTTAATTCGCCTAGAACTCAGATAATAATGAGTGACAAATGGTTGAAGTTTGAAGAATCTCTTTCTTTTGAAATTCTATCAAAAATTGCTAATTCAGTAACTCCAACATATTGGGAAAAATTGAAAAAAGTTTTAAAAAGTAATACAAAAAATGAAATATTCATTAGTAGCCTTAATAAAGTAGCTATAAGTGACGCTGTATAACAAGTTGCTGCACACGGAAAAATTACTGAACTCAAAAATTTTAAAATTTAAGTCATTCATTTTATTGAAATTAAAATATGAAATATTGGACACCCACTAGTTGATTGCAATAAAATCAAAACCTTAGGATATAAAGTCGATGGGTGTCCAGCCCTTTGATGTTTAACTGTTCGTATATACAGTTATAATGGGTTTTTCCAAAAAATACAATTTTTTGTGTAGAAAG
>JAOFNL010000176.1 GCA_028041985.1 Psychromonas sp.
TTATCAAGAGTGTGGAGGCTGTCATTTACAACATGTTGAGCAATCAACACAGGTTGAGATAAAACAACAAGGTCTTATTACATTGTTTGAAAGGTTTGCTCAATATAAACCTGAACAGTTACAACCTGCATTAACCTCTGATGCTTGGGCATATCGTCGTTGTGCTCGTTTTGGTGTGATGTTCGATAAAAAAACTAAAAAAGTACAAATGGGTTTTCGCAGAGCAAATAGCAATGAGTTGATTAATCAGCAAGTTTGCCCTGTATTAACTCCTGCATTAGCACATTTAATCATCCCCCTTAAAAACCTACTGAATCAGCTACAAGCTAAAACTGCATTAGGTCATATTGAGTTAGTTGAAGCGGAGCAGTCAGTTGCTGTTTTATTGCGTCATTTAAAACCATTATCAGAACAAGATGAACAATTAGTCATCAAGTTTTCTGATGAACATCAACTGCATTTTTATCTACAAAGTAGCCCAACAAGTATTCGATGCTTAACCGCAGAGCATAAACTCACGTATTCTTTACCTGAACAAGATTGCCAATTTGAATTTAATGTTGATGATTTCTTACAAGTCAATGCGTTAATAAATGAAAAAATGGTGTCGCAAGCTATCGATTGGCTTGAGTTAAAATCGTCAGATCGCGTTTTAGATCTATTTTGTGGGCTTGGCAACTTTACTTTGCCGATAGCAAAAATTGCAGATCAAGTAGTAGGGGTTGAGGGGATTCAAAAAATGGTAGAGCGCGGTTCACAAAATGCATTGAACTGTCATCTAACTAATGTGACTTTCTATCAAGCTGATTTAAGTGATTTAAACTCCTTGAAAGCAGATTGGGCTAAGCAAGATTACGATAAAGTCTTACTTGACCCTGCGCGTGCAGGCGCGATGGAGTGTATGGAATTTGTGGTAAGTAAAAAGCCAACAGATATTGTTTATGTTTCATGTGATCCCGTTACCTTAGCGAGGGATAGTCAGGTATTGTTAGAGAAAGGATACCACTTAGCAAAATTAGGCTTAATTGATATGTTCCCGCAAACGGCTCATATGGAATCAATGGCTTTATTTATTAAAAAGTAAATAATTAAGAAGGCAACGACTTTATAAGTTATCGATTTTAAGTATTATTGTTATTTGTGAATGGGGGGATCTACTCACCATCATCATATTAGTGGGTCATAGTATTAATGGATTAAGCGCCACAGGTTTGTTTTTTGTTGTATCGGTTAGCTAATTTTTGGAGTATTAGATGGTTTCTGTTCGTGATACACATTTTTCGCAAAGTGCTTTAAAAGATCCTGAAAAATGGGTGACTACATTTGGCTTAAGTCCAAAAGATGAAAGTAATTTATTAGAAAATTACAATAAAGTCAGTGATCTCTGCAATTCCGAACAACAGATAGCCGCTTTGCAACTAGGCTGTGAAATGGTTGAAATTCTTGTCACTTTAAATATGGATATGGATACCTTAAACGCGGCACTTATTTTTCCATTATTAGCTCAAGATATTTTAAGTACAGATAACGTCGATGAATTATGGCCTAAGCGTATTGCTAAATTAGCAAAGGGCGCAATGGAGATGGAAGGGATTCGAGCACTACAGAGCAGTGCAGGTGAAAGAAGTGCTTCATCTCAGGTAGATAATTTACGTCATATGTTACTAGCCATGGTAGAAGATGTGCGTGCTGTTGTCATTAAATTAGCTGAGCGCATTTGTTATTTACGCCAAATTAAAGTGGCCGATGAAGCGACTCGTATGCAAGTTGCTCGTGAAATATCGACAATTTATGCGCCATTAGCAAACCGGTTGGGAATAGGGCAATTAAAATGGGAATTAGAAGATCTATCATTCCGATATTTACAGGCTGATACTTATAAAAATATTGCTAAACAGCTTGATGAAAAAAGAATTGATCGAGAAAGTTATATTCAAGACTTTGTTGAAACTGTTAAAAAATCACTCGCTGATATGGGGATCCAAGGTACAGCTTATGGTCGGCCTAAGCACATCTATAGCATTTATAGAAAAATGCAGAACAAAGATCTTAAATTCGATGAGTTATACGATGTAAGAGCAGTGCGAGTTGTAGTTGAAAAATTGCAAGATTGTTATGCCGCATTAGGTGCTATCCATACTACCTGGCGCCATATTCCTCGAGAGTTTGACGATTATATTGCGAACCCTAAACCGAATGGCTATCAGTCAATTCATACGGTGGTATTAGGCGATAGTGGAAAGCCCGTTGAGGTACAAATTCGTACTCAACAAATGCATGATGATTCTGAATTAGGAGTCGCTGCGCATTGGAAATATAAAGAAGGCTCTGCTGGTGGAAAATCTGCTAGTAATTATGAAGAGAAAATAGCGTGGTTACGTAAGTTATTAGCTTGGCAAGAAGATATGAGCGATGGAGATAATTTGGTCGACGAAGTTCGTAGCCAAGTATTCGATGATCGTGTTTATGTATTTACACCTAAGGGTGAAGTATTAGATTTGCCTGCAGGTTCGACTCCACTTGATTTTGCCTATTATATTCACAGTCAAATAGGGCATCGTTGTATTGGAGCAAAAATCGCAAATCATATTGTCCCGTTCACTTATCAATTAAAAACGGGTGATCAAGTTGAGATCCTTACACAAAAAGAACCTAATCCAAGTCGCGATTGGTTAAATCCTCAGCTTGGGTATATTAATGCGCCGCGTGCTCGTCATAAAGTGGCAACTTGGTTTAGGAAGCAAGATCGCGATAAAAATATTATTGCGGGTCGTGAGTTATTAGAAATTGAATTATCAAAGATTGATTTAAAACTCTCTGATACTACTCCAGCGGTTTCACGTTTTAATGTGGGCACGATTGATGATATTTATGCAGGTATTGGTAATGGTGACCTCCGCATTAATCAGCTTGTGCATTTTTTAGATGGTTATCATCATAAACAAACACTTGAACAGCAAGATGCTGCTGCATTATTAGAGTTAACAAACCGTAAAACTCAAGTTGCTCCTAAAAATACAGGCAAAGATATCATCATTGATGGTGTTGGTAATTTAATGCATAACGTCGCGCGATGTTGCCAACCTGTACCTGGAGAAAAAATTGTTGGCTATATTACTCAAGGACGTGGTATTTCAATCCATAGAAAAACATGTGAGCAATTAGCGGATTTAGAAGAAGCGCATCCTGAACGTATCGTTAAAGCTAACTGGGGCGATTCGCAATCATCAGGTTATATATTAACCATAAGATTAGTCGCGGATGACCGTAATGGCTTACTTAAAGATATTACAACGGTCATTTCAAACGAAAAAGTACATTTAGTTGGAGTAAACAGTCAAACCAATACCAAGACGTTAACGGCGACAATAGATCTCTCATTAGAAGTGCAAAATAATAAAGAAATTAAAAAACTAT
>JAOFNL010000178.1 GCA_028041985.1 Psychromonas sp.
TGGCGTGATTAATAACTTGTTTCGACCTGGCCGTCATTTAATGCAAGCTAAGCACTACCGTGAATTTCGTGACCGCGCCTTTTCTGAATGAATGAGGGCTAGTTGTGTCCAAAATTTAGGCTAAGAAGTATTTGGCCTATTGTTTAATTTTTTACATCCTTTAGCGTGTAACGCTTGATTCACGCGCTTCGGCGTGTAGAATGTGGTTTACTTGTTATAGCGTGTAAGGTGTAATATGAAAATCTCTACAACAAAACAACTCAGTGCATATTTAAAGAATGTTCGCTTAGATAATGAATTATCTCAAGCAGATGTCGCTAAAAAAGTTGGAGTTCGCCAAGATACTGTTTCAAACTTTGAGTTAAGAGCAGGAACGACCAAGATGGATACTTTTTTTAAGCTACTTTCTGCGCTTGAGTTAGATTTTGAAATTACACCTCGTAATGGCAAAAATAGCGATGATGGTTCAGGGTGGAAAGAGGAGTGGTAATGGCTGCCTTAGATGTCTACCTTAATGGTTACTCGTTGGTGAGTTTAAAAAATCGAGTAATGGAGCCCATTCTTTTAGCTACTCAACGAGCTGGCTAGCATTGAATGGAAGCCGACCAATATCATTATCAATGCCACTCGCTAAGTCTGAATATCGTGGTGATGTTGTGTATAACTACTTCGATAATTTATTACCTGACAACTCAGAGGTCAGACAACGCATCGTTGCGCGTTATCGAGCGGGATCTTCTTTACCCTTTGATTTGTTATTTATGATCGGTAGAGATTGTGTAGGCGCTTTACAGTTATTACCAAAAGGAGAAATCCCGCTTAATGTTAAAAGCCTAGAATATAGGGCATTAGGCAATGAAGAGTTAGATAAAATAATAATGGGATATCGTGCTGATATACCCCTTGGTATGATTGAAGAACTACAATATTTCCGCATATCCGTTGCGGGAGCACAAGAAAAAACAGCGCTATTAAATATCGAGAAAAATTGGTATTTACCCTTAAACTCCACACCTACTTCGCACATTATCAAACTGCCTATTGGGCAGATTCAAAGTCACTCTTACTCACTAGATATGTCTGATAGCGTAGAGAATGAATTCTTATGTATGCAATTACTACAAGCTTACGGTTTATCTGCTGCTAGCTGTGAAATGCTAACATTAGAGGAGATGAATGTACTTTCTGTTGAACGTTTTGATCGCCAATATTCAAGTGATAAAAAATGGTTAATGAGAAGACCCCAAGAAGATTACTGCCAAGTATTTAATGTACCTTCAGCCTTGAAGTATGAAAATCAAGGTGGTCCTGGCATTGAGCAAATCATGAATCATCTATTAGACTCAAAGAATGCAGCAAAAGATAGAGTTGATTTTATGAAGGCACAAGTGCTGTTTTGGCTGATGGGAGCATCTGATGGACACGCTAAAAACTTTTCCATTTATATTTTACCGGATGGACAATTTCAATTAACACCATTTTATGATGTGTTATCTATTTTCCCTGTCGTGAATAAAAAAGGGCTGAATATTCGTCAGGTAAAACTGGCGATGGGCTTAAAAGCGACAAAAGGTAAAAAATATCATATTAATTGAGGGCGACTTACCCCGTCACTTTGTTACGAATAGCTTGACCAGGGTTTGAATCTAACAACATTTCACCAGCTTCAATGATAGGTGTCCCGTTTACAAGTACATATTTCATGCCTGTAGAAAGGGTATTTGGTTTATCAAATGTTGCAACGGCTTTTACTTCATCAAGTTTGAAAATAGCTAAATCAGCATCTTTACCTACTTGAATACGACCTTTATTTGCCATTTGTGGCACAGCATCCTCAAGAATACGACATGCGTTTAAGCTAGTTTTTTCCATCGCTTCTACTAGTGTTACCGCTTTGTATTCATGGACATATTTTTCAATAAAACGAGAGAAACAAGCAAGTGAGCGTGGGTGAGCTATTGCGTTGCTTGGAAGTGGCCATACATCACCTTCAATTAATGCGCCTTTATCATCCATCCAAGGCATTGCATCAGATGCGATAGCTGCACCAGGGAACAGTACAGAACGATCCATTTTTGCGCGATCTTCTTTGTTTTCATCTGGTTTTAAGAAGTGCATTACAACCACTGTACCGGGTGCTGTTGCTTGGAGTTCAGTTACTTTTGCTTGGTTTAGTGCTTTACCATTCGCTTCCATGTAGCTAGCGCTTGGTACACCCCAACGTTGTAACCAATCGTCACCACGGAAAACTTCTGCGCCAATAACGGAAGAGCCTGCGCCATAAGGATAAGCTTCAGTAGTAACGGCTAAACCTTGATCAATTGCTGATTGAACTAAGTCTGCACAATCTTCGATATCTTGTACTGAGGTGCTGTTTAGGTGACAAATATGCATGTGTGCACCGGTTGTCGCCGATAAGCTAATTAGCTCTTGGTATGCTTCAAAGCTTGATTGTGGCTCTGCGCTGTTTAGGTAACGAACGTGAGTGTAGGTTGGTACTTCATAGCGTTTTGCTAGTTTAGCAAGAGCATAGTACTCTTTGTGGCCGTAACCTGGTGCGTAACCCGCGTTAATACCAATGCCCAAGCCCCCCTCTTTAAGACCTTGTTCAACCGAGCCAAGAATCTGTTTTAATTCATCTGGGGTTGATAGCGTATTTTGCCAATTGTTTTTAGAAAAGGCTTTCTGGAACCAAACAATCGTACCATCGGGAGCAGGCATAGTAGGCTCTTTTGCCTCGATACGTGCGTAAGTCCATGCGACAGAGGCACCGTAGTTAATTGGGCGACCTTCAGCTGCAGTAATGTCATAGAATGTACCGATAGGGAATAGACCCGATTCCATTTCTAGTGCTGTTGTTACGCCATCAAATGCTTGCGCACGAGCAGCGGGAAGTTGTTAGCCATGTGCATGCATGTCGATGAAACCCGGTGCAACGATTAGGCCTTCTGCATCAATAACTTTAGCGCCTTTTAAAGCCTTTTTAGAGATAGCCGCAATACGGTTACCTTTAATACCTACGCTACGGATTGCATCTAATTTTGTTTCTGGATCTACTACACGACCATTATTGATCACGATATCAAAGGGACCCTTTTCGTTTTCCATTAGCTGAATTTTACCTGCCATTAGCTTTTCAGGTGCCGCATGTAATACAGAAGCAAAAGGGATTGCTGCAGCACCGAGGGTTAGTTTTGCAAGTGTTGAACGTTTTGATGGGTCGATATTATTGTCTTGGTTATCCATGTTGAACTCCGATTGGATGATATTAATTATTGTATATTTAATATACAGAAGAATTCGTTTAACATTCTAGGTCATTTCGCGCCATTTGCTGTTTTTTATTGTGTAACTACTCAGCCTAAATAAATTATTTTAAATACA
>JAOFNL010000181.1 GCA_028041985.1 Psychromonas sp.
TTCCCTCTTAATCCTGAAGCAACGATTTCTATAGCAAAACGGTTGGGCATTAAACACCCAGCCTATCAAGGTGTTATCCAAGTAATGACAACTGACTTACTTGTTGATTTCAATTCAGATGAGCAGAACCAGAGCAAAGCAATATCGGTCAAGTATGCGCAGGATCTTGAAGATGAACGGACAATTGAGAAGCTAGAATTGGAACGGCGATTTTGGGAGGGAGAAGGCATCGAATGGTTTATCTTCACTGAACATGAAGTACCGGTTCATTTTGTGAAAAATATCCGTTGGTTGGCTCCCCACATGCACAGCTATGATCTTGATGGCTCTCGAAGAATGTTCGTGTTTGAGAGTATCCTTCAGATGATGGATGCCAACCGGGAAGAAAAGCTCCCTGTGGTGCTTAGCGAGTTGGATCAAAGACAAGGGCTTGAGCGCGGTACAAACCTAAAATATTTCAGGCATCTTGCCGCACAAAATGCTTTCCAGTGGGATATGCAGAATTACCAGCACACCAGCTTAAAAGCTAAAAATATCATTGCTTCAGAATATTGGTTAGGAAAGGATGCTCAATATGTTCATGCCTAACGATGTCTACGCCTGGGATGAAAAAAGAATCCGAATTTTGTGGAGTAATCAGCAAGCTATCTTCTGGATAGACATTGACGATGACCGTGCCCTTCCACAGATTGCGTCAAAATCTGACTTTGAACATTTTATGGCAAGGAGAGAACTGCTGTCCATAGCCGATCCTTATACCAAATTCAGTATGACTTCCCCGAAAACAGGTTCAAAGGCCGAAGCTGTTCAGGAAAAAGCCTGGAATGCTATTGGCTTGGTGATTAAAGCTGAGCCAGATATATATCAGAGAAAAACCAGAGGCGAACTCTTCAATCAAGTACTGGAGCAATCAGGGGCAACTAAGCAGACGGTATATCGGTGGCTTAGACGTTACTGGCAGTTTGGCATGTGCAAAAATGCATTAAGTGGGCGGTATGATCTCTGTGGTGGCCTTGGTAAATCTAAAAAATTTCAAGATAAACGTAACGGTCGTCGTCGTACTAGAGCCTCTGGGGAGGGGGTGGTAGTTACCGAACAAATGAAGTCGCTTTTTAGGGTTGTGATTGAAAAGTGCCTGCTAAACCAGGGCAAATATGAGTTTGATTACGCATACAATCAATTACTTATTGCTTATGGTATAAAGTTACCTTGTAAGCCGGAAGATTTAATTTATGTACCGACTGAAAGGCAATTTGGTTACTTTTATAAAAAAGAGTACACATCTATCGAAGTGACCAGAAAAAGAGAAGGTGAAATTAATTATCTAAAAGATCATCGACCTGTTCTCAGTACATCAACAGTGGAAGTTCCCGGTCCGGGATATTTATATCAAATTGATGCGACTATTGCTGATGTCTATCTGGTTTCAGAGCTAAATCGTGAAGAAATAATAGGTCGTCCAACGCTCTATTTTGTTGTGGATGTTTTCAGTCGCGCTATCGTTGGAATGTATATCGGTTTGGAGAATCCATCGTGGGTTGCGGCTATGGAAGCACTCAGTGCGTCGATGGCTGACAAGGTCGAATATTGCGCCCAGTTTGATATCGAGATCACTCCAGATATGTGGCCGATGCAAGGATTACCTGAAAACCTTATTGGTGATAAAGGTGAAATCCTGGGACGGCATGTAGAAGTGCTCAGTAAAGCTTTTCATGTCGATATTCAAAATACTCCGTCTTTTCGCGCAGATTGGAAAGGGGCTGTTGAACGATACTTTCGGACCACTCAAACCAAGATGAAGCCGTTTGTTGAAGGGTATGTGACAAAAAATCCGATAGGTAAAAAACGGCATGGCAACGACTATCGTCAGGATGGAATTCTTACCCTGAAAGAATTCACTAAGATGATGATTAAGATTGTTCTTTTCTACAACAATGAGCATGTGATTAGTACTTACGATATTGATTCTGGCATTCCTAAAGATCTGCCAGCAAATCCTCTTACTCTGTGGAACTGGGGGATTGAATATCGGACCGGCTTACTTCGTAGACCAGACTCGAAGTTAGTTAACGTAAATCTGCTACCGCATACTACGGCGACTATCACTGAACATGGACTAAAGCTGTTTGGTTGTTACTACAGTTGTAAAGAGGCGTTAGATTGGGGATGGTTCGAGGGTAATTATCGTGGCCCCAAATCAGT
This sequence comes from Psychromonas sp., assembly GCA_028041985.1. Lineage (GTDB taxonomy): Bacteria > Pseudomonadota > Gammaproteobacteria > Enterobacterales > Psychromonadaceae > Psychromonas. Next base: position 2,203 of record JAOFNL010000181.1, read on the forward strand.
TACAGTGGCGTATGACTTGTATACCACGAATTCGATTTACTTGAGACCATCTGACTCCTATGCGGATTTTATTTCTGCAAACCTTACGGAGCGGAGCCGAGCGTTTGCCAACATGACAATGTGGGAGCTATGGAATACTCGTGATGAGCAAAACACGGCAGCGGCTACATCTAGATTAAAAGCCCGAGCAGGTTCTGTTAATTTGGTGAATGATCTTGAGCTGATTTCTGATGAAGCAAAATCAAAACAACCCAAGTACACCAAAGCAGAAAAGGCACAAAGAGCGAAAGGTATCTCGGGTAATAAAAGTAACGAAAGACAATATGAGCGAGACAAAAAGTCGGCCAAGAATGATCAGGAATCTGGTGATTCATTAGCAACGGTTACACCGATTCATGGAGCAAAACCCGCTCAGAAAAGCTTTAAGTTGCCAACGAGATTAAAAGATTTACTTAAAGAGGATGACTTAGATGAATAACTATAATGACACTCGTTATCCTGAAGCTGATTATAAGGATCAAGGATTACCAGAATATAATGACAATCCTCTGATTGCTGCACTGCCGATGATCATGAGTCCTGTAGACGTGGCTAAGACACTGAAGAAACGACCTGATTATCATTCTGCTGAATTGAATTTGGAAAGTCATATCCGGACTCATGCGATTAACCGGTTAACGAGATCGTTTTTCGTACCGCAAACCAATCATATCGTTGTGGAACAAAAACTGTCCAAGTTGATCCGCTCCAGCTATCTGAACCGAAATCCGAACACGGCCACCTTTAAACGTAAGCTCAATACGATACGAGATTTAGTTCAACGGGAAGATTTAACCGCTTATATTCATGATGAAGTAGACTCTCCTGCATCTTCCATGGCAATAGCAGGGATATCGGGTGCTGGCAAATCGACCACCGTAAATCTGGTGCTTAATACTTATGACAGAGTAATTTATCATCCCGAGTACCATTTGCTTCAGGTGCCATGGTTAAAAATTGATTGCCCACATGACGGATCACTTTCAGATTTTTG
>JAOFNL010000018.1 GCA_028041985.1 Psychromonas sp.
ATTGGTATAAAATGAGAAGGCTTTATTAGTGAGATAATAAAGCCTTTTTTATTTTTAATTGTGTTTTTATTTAATGGGAAACCAAGTGGTTGGTTTTCCTTTATTAAACAAAATGACACCAGTCGAATTAACAGCTTTATCGACACCGGTACTGCCATTTGTATTGAGGGGGTAACTTACTCCATCAAAATCGAGTTGTAGCCATTGTTTTTGATTTTCCGTGAGTAAACTCTGCCAAGAGAAGTTTTGGCTTTTTGCTATTATGATAGGTGCTTGTACTCGAGATACTCGACTTGAGAAACGAAAGCCTGTTTCTTTACCTTCAAAGATAAGCAGTTCACATCCATTGTTAGCGCACCAATCTAATAAAACAATTGCTTCATCTATGCCATCTCCGTTTAAGTCATATTTAACAGAACTAAACTGTGTGTTTTTAGGGTCAGTTCTATGAATTTTGAAATACTCTTTCACCGCATTTAATACTGCTGGATCTACATCATTTTTTGGACTAATTCGTTGAGCGATAAACTCTCGGTTAACTTTTATTGTTTCACTTTCTAAATCGCCATATTGTGCATTCATTTGTTTGAACACCATTGGAGCATTAAATTCAGAGATGATAGTATTTTTATTTATTTCATTTGCAGAAAGACTTACTCCATTACGTTTAAAAACAAATTCTTCTTGGATTGTTTTATCGCCCTCTTGTGTCAGCATAACGACGACTTTTTCAGGAGTGTTGTTTTTCCAAAAACCACTTTTTGTTATTTTTTCCGCTCCATTGCCTTGAGTGTACTCAAGCGTATGGTTCGCATTTAAGGTCATATTAACTTCTTGACCTTGATAATGACTTAAGTAGTAACCTTGGAATGGATGGTCTGTCGTTAATCGGCCTGGCTCCCCACAACCAAATAGAATGCCATAGTTAGTTTCTGCTTTGGTTGTGTAGCCCCAAAACTCTTCATTATTAGACATATAACAGTGATCTGGAGTGATTGTTAATGATAAGCTTTGCCCATCTTGGTCAGTACTTTTAAGGTGAGAAATTTGTGTTAATTCGAATTTTACATTACCTAAAGTGTAAGACTGATTACTCGCTTTGGTTGCTAAAAATAGTTTGTTATCGTGCACATTTACTCGCCAATGAGGATCATTTCCTTTGGCTTTAAAGTCGAAGTCATCAACCGGTTTAGCACATTGTAGTGATGCTTTTGCTAATGCCATATGTTGTATTTTTTCAACATGTATTAATACTTGAGGTGCAGCCATTGCCTTTTTAGGAAAGGCCACTTCTCCAGTAAATTCAACATAGGTTGGAGTGGAGGCATCACCCGTTATCTTTTTATAAATTTGCAGTAATTCATTGTTAGTGGCAATTGTATATTCAAATGTGTCATCGCAAGGCTTAAAATATGCTGTATTGTCTTTATAACTAAGCTGACCTCTAAAGCTAGACCCTAAAACCGATGAAAAATCTTTTATTATTACTTGAGGTTCTGGCGTTTTCTCTATTTGAGGAGGAGGTGGTGGTGGTGGTGTTGAACATGCCGACAATGCCATTATGAATGGTGTAGAGAAGAATAAAGAACGTATAAATTGCATAATTAACCTTAGGCAACAAAAGTCTGCACTGAGAAAGAAGTAAAATAATGGCAATTATAGCAGGAGATAATTTTTTTTACTTAAAAGTTCAAGCAGTTAACATCTCATTTTTTAAATAGAAGTTAACTGCCTGTGTTTTAAATGATAAACAGTAGATTTTTTTGGTGTTTTTTAAGACTCATTACTTTCGTTTGCTTCTTTCGCTTTATGTTTAGCTGCCCAATCTGGCTTGCCTTTTGCCTTAATGGTGCGATGGCGTTGCTTGCCCATCTCTTGCTTTTTCTTTTGACGCTTTTCTTTTTGTAAGCGTTTTAACTCTTCTTCGCGTGCTTTGCCTTTTTTGGTTAACGGTTTTTTAGTTTTACGTAGACTCACTTTTGCTTCTTTGTTTTGAGGTCGAAGGTCTTTAATGACTCTACGTTTTAAAATTTGGTCAGTATAACGCTCTATTTTTGCTAAAATATCAATGTCATGTGCTTCAATCAGTGATATTGCAATTCCTTTTTTACCACCACGAGCAGTACGTCCAATACGGTGTACATAAACATCAGCGCTACGTGGCATATCATAGTTAATGACATGTGTGATATCTGGTACGTCAATGCCTCGGGCAGCCACGTCTGTAGCAATTAGTATATTAGTTGTCCCTTCTTTAAATTGGCGAAGTGATAGATTACGTTTTTCTTGATCCATTTCTCCACGTAAATAGTTACAACGAATGTTTAATTCTGCTAATTGAGCAACCAGTTGTGCAAGGCGATCTCGCGTTTTAACAAATACAATCATTTTATTAATTTGTTCGTGCTCAGGCTCTGCTTGTAGAATAGCGGCTAACAATTTTACTTTATGCTCTGGGTTATCTGCTAAATGGATATATTGTAAAATTTTCCCACTTTCTCTTCGGGTGACTTCTGCATTTAATTGTACTGGATTATTTAACACATCACGTGCGAAATCACGTAAGCCTTTACCCTCTAATGTTGCTGAAAATAACGCTGTCATTTTACGCCAACGCGCTTCACCTGCGATACGATCCATTTCTGCAATGAAACCCATATCTAACATTCTATCGGCTTCATCAAGTACTAAACATTCTACTTCACGGCAGTCGAATGCTTCAGCATCAATGTATTCCATTAGTCGACCTGGCGTTGCAATAACAATGTCAACAGAGCCCATAATGATATCTTCTTGTTCTTGATAAGATATCCCTCCAATGATATTACCTACAACTAGTTGTGTTCCTGCTACTAGTTGTTGTGCCACTTCGCTGATTTGAACGGCTAGTTCACGAGTGGGTGTTAGTACTAGAATACGCGCGGAACCACCTTTACGGCGAGGGTAATCAATTAAGCGTTGTACTGCTGGCAATAAAAATGCCAGGGTTTTACCAGTACCTGTCGGTGCACTTGCCATGATGTCTCGCTCATCCATTGCAGGTGGGATCACCAAGTTTTGAATACTAGTAGGGCGAGTGTGCCCCATTTTAGCAACGGCATTTAATAAGTGCTGATCAAGTTCGAGCGATTCAAAAGACATGTGCATTTCCAATACAATAATTCAAAGTCCGCATTATAAAGCAAAGTTTAGGTTTAGGGGGAATTGTCTATTAATAATCTTATTTAATTTAGTGAAAAAAAGTTGCGTTAAAAATAGCGCTAACGCAACTTAGGGAGCTAGTAAAAATCTTTATAACGGTTATTAATGGCGACAATTTGGTTTTGTTGTTTTCTAAAAGCGTCAATTACTTGAGGGTCAAAATGGAAGCCCGCTTGTTGTTCGATAAAGGAGAGTACGTCCTGCATTGGCCATGCTTTTTTGTAACAACGATCGTGTGCTAGTGCATCAAATACATCGGCTACTGAAGCGATACGTCCAACTAGATCGATCTCTTCTCCTTTTAATCCATTTGGATAACCAGAACCATCCCATTTTTCATGGTGTTGATAGCTAATTAATGCCGAATATTTTAAAATGTCTTGCTCTGAATGACGCACTAATTCATAACCTATTTCAACATGCGATTGCATTATTGACCATTCTTCTGGGGTTAGCTCTCCTGGTTTGTGCAATATATAATCCGGAATACCAATTTTACCTAAATCATGTAAAGGTGAAGCAGATTTTATTTTTTCTGCTTCAGCAACAGAATAGCCCATTTCTAATGCAAGAACATAAGTGATTTCAGCGACTCGACGAATATGGTTACCTGTTTCTTTTGACTTGCGCTCTATTGCTTCACCTAGTAAATACACTATTTCACGTTGACCATCTGCAAGTGCATGGCGTAATTTTTCATTATCTAAATAGGCTTTAGTATTCGTTGCGAATAATGACAATAAAGCAACATCTTGCTCTGTTAAGGAATCGAATCCTTCAAAATACAAAAGAATATTGTTGTCTGTGTTGTTATGCATATTCAGAACAAGGGAATGTTGAACAAATATATGACGCTTTTCATTCAGTGATTGATTAATTATTGAGGATACATTGCTTGGTAAGTCTGCAATTTTTTCAATATCTTTAATTGTCGATAATGTACCGCGCGCATCCATTAACTGTAATTTGTTCTGTTTACTAACAATACTTAAGGCAGAAAGGTTTTGGGCATTATTGTTTGTGCATTGTGTTAGTAATTGAGTTAAGTAATTCATCGCGATATGAATTAAAGAATGATAGGTAGATGATTCCGCTAGTATTGCTGAAGATTTTACAATGGTTTCTAAGCCATGTTTATTTTTTTTTAATGCGACGATATTTTGATAAGCGCGTAAAGAGCTACACATTAACGTGTCTAGTTTAATACCACTTAATTCAGTTTTATTTTTGTAATCTGAAATATCATACTCGCGTATTATTCTTCGTTCAGGAGCTTGTCCAGGTTGCCCTGTTCTTAAAATAATTCGTGTTTCTTTATTATTAATTTTATTTCTTATTACTTTAATTAAGTGCAATCCCGCATCATCGGTTTCCATGACCACGTCTATTAAAGCGACAGCAATATCATTATGTGTATTAAATAACTGTTCTGCTTCATTGGCTGAATAAGCACTTAAAAAATGTAAAGGGGATCCTTCCCATTGAAAGTTTGATAGAACAAGTTTAGTGACGGCGTGTACTTCGTCGTCATCATCCACGATGAGTACCTTCCATGGCGGAAAATAACAAGAGGAGGAGCCTTCTGAATTGATCAATTCATCTTCAATGAAGATAATATTGTCGCCATTCATAAATATTTCTCAATAAAGTTCATAAATTACCAAATAGTGGAGAAAAGTGTGTAGATAAAAGATAGAGTAGTTTTTTAAAGAAACTGAGTAATATTGCATTTTTAATCATAATTTGACAACTTTGTTACAGTTTATGATTTTAATGACCAAATTAAGGAAATTAATGTGTTCGAGATTATTGCCCCGCTAGAGAAAGTGACGCCAGAGTTTGTTAGTGAACTTCAATCTAAAATAGATTTTAAAACAAAGCCGTTAGGGAGTTTAGGGTTATTGGAAGAAGTTGCTTTTAAAGCTGCGTTATTACAGCGATCATTGACCCCAGTGTTCTCCAATCCGAGTATTATTATTTTTGCCGCTGATCATGGGGTTGCAGAGGAAGGGGTAAGCTTATTTCCTCAAGTGGTTACTGAGCAAATGGTGTTAAATTTTTTAAATGGCGGTGCAGCAATTAACTGTTTCTCAAATCAGCATGATATAACACTTAAAATAGTGAATGCGGGTGTAAAAGCTGATTTTAGTGCAGTTAAACACGATCATTTTATTAATTCTCCCATTGCAAATGGAACATATAATTTTGCCTTGCAATCCGCTATGACAGCAGAACAATGCTTAGCTGCGATTAATAAAGGGGCTGAAATTACGCAATCACAGTTTGAGCAAGGTTGTAATGTGATTGGCTTCGGTGAAATGGGGATCGCTAATACAACTTCTGCAGCTGCAATTATGTCTGCGATTTTAAACTTGGCGGGTAAACAATGTGCAGGGAAAGGAACAGGAATTGACGATGTAACGGTTTCTTTAAAAGCAAAGGTTATTGATGAGGCTATTAACAAGTATCAGTTAAATGATGCTGATACATTAACCATACTGCAAACTGTTGGAGGATTTGAAATAGCTATGATGGTGGGGGGGATGTTAAAAGCAGCTGAATTATCGATGTTAGTATTGGTTGACGGTTTTATTGCATCGAGCGCAGCGTTAGTCGCTAGTGAGCTAAATGATGATTTTTTACAGTACACACAGTTTTGTCATCAATCAGAAGAGCAAGCCCATCAATTATTATTAACTAATATGGCGGCAACTCCCTTATTAAACTTAGGTATGCGTTTAGGTGAAGGGTCTGGCGTTGCAGTTGCTTACCCTTTATTAGTGTCTGCCTTAACATTTTTAAATGAAATGTCTTCTTTCGCTGATGCGGGTGTGTCAGAAAGTGATGAATAAAGACTCTTGTTGATTTAAATAGATTGAATAGTATGTATCCAATAGAATAAAAGATGGGCGTTATGATAAAAAAGCAATGGATTTTATTTTGTTATGCGCTCTCATTTTTTTCACGAGTGCCTGTGCCTAAATCGATTAACTTTAAAATGTTTCCATTTCATCTTGGCAATGCTTACTTGCCTTTGATCGGATTGCTTTACGCTTTCGTTTGTTTTTCAGTTTATTCTTTTATGGCGATGTTTTTTGAGCCTGTTGTGAGTGTTGTAATAATGCTGTGTGCTGGTTTATTGCTGACAGGCGCATTTCATGAAGATGGTTTTGCTGATAGTTGTGATGGTTTTGGTGGTGGGTACAGTAAAACACAACGTTTAGCGATAATGAAAGATAGTCATATTGGCACTTATGGTGTCGTCGGTCTTATTCTACTTTTTGTACTTAAAATAAATTTACTTACTAATTTTGCTCTTCAAGGTGATTATGATTTTTTTTATTTACTCATTAGCATGGCTGTTTTAAGTCGCTTTAGTGTTTTATCTGTGATGCAATTTAGTCAATATGCAAGAGAGAATGAAAAGAGTAAATCAACTTTATCTTCTAATCGCCTGCCATATCGTTATTTATTGACAGCTTTATTCTTTAGTTTGTTGTCTCTCTGTTGGATGCCATTAATATGGGCTTTTGTCTGCGTCAGTACGATAGGGTTAACTACGCTATCAAGTGGATTATATTTTAATAAACAGTTAGGCGGATATAGTGGTGATTGTTTAGGTTTTTTACAGCAACTCAATGAAATTATTCTTTTATTAACCGTTACCGCACTTTTAAAGTAATTATTTCAAATTAAATTAAAGCGTACACGGGAAATGACTAAGTTGGAAAGCGACTATGTTAAATCATCATATATATTTACTGCGTCATGGAGACGTCGATTTAGCTCCTGATGTTTGCTATGGGCAGCTAGACTGTAATGTTGCAGACTCATTTGACGATGAGTTGTTAAAAGTTAAGCGTTACTTAGTTGATAATGTTTTACCATCAGGTGATTGCCAGATTGAAACAATGCCAGAATTTATAACTAGCCCATTAAAACGTTGTTATCAGTTAGCAGATGGATTGACTTCTCAATTAAATGGAAAGTCTAATCTCCAAACCTACGATGCATTTAAAGAAATCAACTTTGGAAGTTGGGAAGGGATAAATTGGGTGGAAATTGGTAAAAATAAAATAGATGATTGGAACGAGAATTTTATTGATTTTATGTTTCCAGAAGGAGAAAGTGCTGGTATTTTTCATGAACGAGTCATGAACGGTTGGCATGAATTACTTGATGATCTGGCTAAACAAAAACAACAACAGACATTTATTATTGTGACACATGCAGGTGTTATCCGATCTATTTTAAGCGATTTTTTGCACATCCCATTGTCACACAGTTTGTCATTAGAAATTAATAAGCTAAGTATATCTTGCCTTCGTATTAACTCACATCAAAACGACTTATCTCGTTGTGTTTATATCAACCATACTATTTGATTTTTTGAACTCTTTATGAACGATAATGTTTTTGACTTATTTTAACGCTTTCGATTACCTTTTTTTATTGTTATATTGAATATTATCAACTTCATTTTATAGGACTTATTATGCTTAAAAAATCTACCTTGTTAGCATCTATATTGCTTGTTTCAGCTTGCTCTTCAAATACTGTTACTAGTAATTATGTAGATGATGTTGTTGTGAATAAAATTCAAAAACAAGATCACGTTGAAGTCGTTGGGAAGCAGATTATTCCTGTTGATCTTCTCGAATTAAACCTTAGCCTGAAAATGAATATTTTATCTGTTACAGCAAATGTAGACAGTACTACTGAACAATCATCCTCAGGAACGGAATCAACAAAATCAACGGTGTTTTTCCAAATTCAATATGCAGAAGATAATAAAACTCAGAATGAAAAAGTGAGTCAATATAGCGTAGCACTTGTTGATGGAACTGATGTAGCTTTAGCTTCAGATAAAGCGACAGAGAAGTGTGATAAAACACAGTGCGTAGTATCACAGTCATTTAGCTTCCCAGTAGAAACCGCTTTATTAGAAAAATCAGTCGATAATGGATTGTATTTTAGTTTATTAAAAGCATCTAAAGATGCTAACTTAACATTAGAAACCATGATCCCTGGTCGCTACCTGACGGCTCTATTAGCGAAATAAATTTTCATTTTAAAAAAGCAGAGGTACTCACTGACCTCTGCTATACCCTCTAGAAATTATTCATTAAATTAGCAAATCTTATTAACACACATTTATATGGCTCTCTTTTCTTCAACCTCCTTTTTTATAACGAGGAAGTGCGTCATATTGCGCTTTGAAGGAATATGGATATATTCATCTCTGGATTAATGTTATTCACTAGTTCTAGCGTATAAATAAAATAATATGTTTTCAATCGTTTATTGCTTTAGCCGTTATTTTAAATCGATTTTATATATGCATTAATGGGACATATTGAGTGTTTTATTGGTTTGTAAATGTGGCTTCGCCAATCAGGGTTAGGTATTTGATATTATATTAACTTAAGAATTATATTTAACTGCTGTGAATCACTTCATAATTATTCAAAATAAAGTAGAATTCCGTGCGATAATCAATCTCTATCTTTTAGGGAACAATATCAAACTCGTAAACATCAATACTTGTTTAAAATAATGCTATTTGCGACAGTTGCGATACGAAAGGTTTATGGATTTAGCCCCATTTATTATTTTTTTTATAAAAAGTGTTTTATTTTTAATACAAAAAGACTACCCTATAAGAGGTAGTAAATGGGAACGGTTAATAATAACCTTTCAAACTCTCTTATGCTGCTAATTGTTCATTTTGAATAGTTAGATGGCGTAAGTTAACACTAAATCATTGTTAGTCATTATTATAAGAAAATATGGCAAGCAAAGTTAAGGATGAATAAAATGAAAAAAGTACAAAGTGGTTTTACATTAATCGAACTATTAATCGTTATCGCGATTATCGGTATTCTTGCAGCGGTAGCATTACCTGCTTACCAAAGTTATACAAATAAAGCGAAATTTACTGAAGTGGTTCAATCGACAACTGGCCTTAAAACACAAGTTGAGTTGTGCGTAATGGATTTACAAACGGTTACTGGTTGTTCTGATGCTAAGACTGGACCTGCTTATGAAATCGAAGCTCTTGGGGCTTATGGTTATGTACAAAGCGTGTCGACAACTGACGGTGTAATTACAGCAACAGGTGTAGCGGGTGAAGGTATAAATAGTGCAACTTATGTTGCGACACCTACACTTGAATCTACAGGGCAAGTGAGTTGGTCTGTTGTATGTAGTAACACAGATTTATGTTAATCTTTACTATTAATTAATATTAATGAATATTAATCATCTTAGCGGCTTAGCAACCAGCTTAGCCGCTCGTGGTTTACTAAAGCTAGATAAGCTACAACAAATCACTTCTGCCGCAGCTTCTGAACAAAAAGCGTTAGTATCCTATCTAGTAGAAAATAACTTTATTAGTAGTTTAGAATTAGCTAAATTTTGCGAAGCTGAATATGGTATTCCTCTATTAGACAGCGAGTCATTAGAACTTGATGATATACCTGAAAAATTTATCAATATCAAACTAATAGAGAAACATCATGCATTGCCAATTTATGTACAACATAAAACTCTTTATATTGCTATGTCGGATCCGACTAACGTTTCTGCATTAGAAGATTTTGGTTTTAGCTTTAGTATGCATACTGAAGCGTTGTTGGTTGAAGAAACTAAATTAAATAAAGCGATTGAAGGTTTATTAGACGATGGCACTAGCGCTCTTGATGATATGGGGAACATTGATGATATTGAGGTTGATGAGTCTGATTCTCGATTAGATGAATCTCAATCAGTTGATGACGATGCACCTATTGTAAAATATATCAATGGTGTATTGATAGATGCCGTTAAAAAAGGCGCATCGGATTTGCATTTTGAACCTTATGAAAAAAAGTACCGTATTCGTTTTCGTGTCGATGGTATTTTACATGAAGTGGCTACTCCACCAGTTAACTTAGCAAATCGTTTTTCTGCACGTTTAAAAGTTATGTCTAAATTAGATATTGCTGAACGACGTTTGCCACAAGATGGTCGTATCAAACTTAAAATATCCAATAAACGTAATATAGACTTACGTGTGAGTACTTTGCCTACTATGTGGGGCGAAAAGATCGTAATGCGTATCTTGGATTCCTCAGCGGCCAGTTTGGATATCGATAAATTAGGTTATACCGACGAACAAAAAACTAAGTACATGAATGCACTTGCAAAACCACAGGGTATGATCTTAATTACTGGACCAACAGGTAGTGGTAAAACCGTCTCTTTGTATACTGGCTTGAATATTTTAAATACTGTTGAACGTAATATTTCAACGGCGGAAGATCCTGTTGAAATTAATTTAACGGGTATTAATCAAGTACAAATTAACACCAAAGCCGGTTTAACCTTTGCTTCTGCATTACGTTCATTTTTACGTCAAGATCCTGATATTGTAATGGTAGGTGAAATCCGTGACTTAGAAACAGCTGAAATAGGAATTAAAGCCGCACAAACAGGGCATTTAGTTTTATCCACGTTACATACCAATTCTGCAGCTGAAACCTTAACTCGACTATTGAATATGGGGGTTCCTGCATTTAATATTGCTTCTTCTGTTTCATTAATTATTGCTCAACGTTTAGCAAGACGATTATGTAATGAATGTAAAGTGCCACTCGAAATGTCAGATATTGAGCTATCAGCAATCGGATTTACTGAAGAACAAGTAACACGTAAAAATAATTTATTTAAACCAGTCGGATGTGATAAATGTACAGATGGTTATAAAGGACGTGTAGGTATTTATGAAGTTATGCAAATGTCAGATGAATTGGGACGCATTATATTAAGTGATGGTAATGCAATGCAGATCGCAGACGCTGCTGTTAGTGAAGGTATGTATACATTACGTCAGTCAGCTATCATGCAAGCATTAAATGGAGTGACTAGTTTAAATGAAGTAACTCGCATCACTTAATTCTGTTATTTACTATCGAACTGTTATTTTTACTTAATTAATCACATCATATTTACTATCTAGCTCACAGCAACAAATAGGCTTATCTTTATAGTAAATACTTAACTATTAGAGTGCTATTCGAAGGGATTTTTCATGGCCAAGAAAAAAGACGTTACGGTAATTGATACTTTCACTTGGAAAGGAGTTAACCGTAAGGGATTGAAAGTTTCAGGTGAATTGCAAGGTGAAACACCATTAGAAGTTAAAGCTGAATTACGTAAACAAGGCGTTAACGTCACCAAAATACAAAAAAAACCAAAGCCGTTATTTTCATTTGGAGATAAAGTAACTCCCATGGACATCGCAGTTGTATCTAGACAGATTGCTACCATGTTGAATGCAGGTGTTCCCTTAGTACAAAGTTTAGAGTTAATTTCCAGAAGTAATGAAAAAGCCTCATTGCGAGTTTTAATGACTGCTATTGGTAATGAAGTTTCAACAGGTACTCCTTTTTCTCAGGTATTACGTAAATATCCAAGACAATTTGATGATTTATATTGTGATTTGGTTGACGCCGGTGAGCAGTCTGGTTCTCTGGATACAATTTATGACCGTATCTCCACTTATAAAGAAAAGTCAGAAGCATTAAAGTCAAAAATAAAAAAGGCAATGTTTTACCCCGCCGCAGTATTAGCGGTAGCTGGTATTGTTACAATGCTATTACTTTTATTCGTTATCCCCCAATTCCAAGATATTTTTGCAGGCTTTGGCGCTAAGTTGCCTGCTTTTACTCTTTTTGTTTTAGGTATTTCGGATCTAGTACAACATTATTGGTACTTGATCATTGGTGGTGTTATGTTGTTCGTGTTCTTGTTTAAAAGGGCACATCGAAGCAGCCAGAAAGTAAAAGATAATACAGATAAATTTATTTTAAAAATTCCTGTCATCAGTACGATTCTCGATAAAGCGGCTGTAGCACGTTTTGCTAGAACTTTATCAACTACATCTGCAGCAGGTATACCGCTAGTAGATGCGTTATTGTCAGCGGCAGGTGCTTCAGGCAACTATGTTTATCGAACGGCTGTTAATGCTATGCGTGGAGAGGTAATGGGAGGCATGCAAATAAATGTTGCAATGAAAACCACTGGGGTTTTTCCCGATATGGTTTCACAAATGGTGATGATTGGTGAAGAATCTGGTGACATTGATGGCATGCTTAGTAAAGTTGCTGATATCTATGAACAACAAGTAGATGATGCTGTTGATGCATTAACTAGTTTATTAGAGCCTATGATTATGGTTGTATTAGGTGTAGTGGTTGGTGGTTTGATTGTTGCCATGTACCTACCAATATTCCAATTAGGTTCAGTTGTTGGATAGTATTAATATCGAAGCTTTGGTTCTATAGTCGTTTTAACCATATTGTAAATAAATTCTAACAACCTTAAACGGCAGTATGTAAATACTGCCGTTTTTATATTATCAAGTAATAATAATCTCTTCATTACTAAAAAATACCTGTCATCATTCTGTAGCCTTTCCAATGTATTTTATTAATCTTTTTTAATTACTATCAAATATTTGATATGTGGTAAATATTATTATGTGGGAATTATTCAAAACCTTTTTTGTATTAGGTTGTATTAGTTTTGGTGGGCCTGCTGCTCATATAGGTTATTTTAGAGCGACTTTTGTCGATAAGCTTGCTTGGTTGAATGATAAAGAATATGCAAATTTTGTAGCTTTGAGCCAGTTTTTACCAGGGCCTGGATCGAGTCAAGTTGGTTTTGCGATTGGTTACCATCGCTCTGGCTTACTTGGTGCATTTTTAGCCTTCTTAGGGTTTACACTACCTTCAGTCATATTAATGATTTTACTTGTTGCTAGCGCAGGTTATTTGACTGAGAATAGTGTTTTTCAATCGATTGTCCATGGATTGAAATTACTCGCTGTGGTAGTTGTTTTTGATGCTATATTAGTGATGTATAAAAACTTCTGTACAGACAAAATACGCATTTTTTTGTGTTTATTTACCGCTTGTGTATTGCTGATTTGGCCTAGCCTTTCTTTACAAGTATCAGTTATTATTTTTGCTGCTGTAGTAGGCTTTTTTTTATTAAAATCTGATCCATCTGAAGTTGATGAAGTTACTTCTGAACAGATAGTTAACCCTTTAAATTTAATTAATTACACCCCGTTAGTATTCTTTTTTTTATTACTTCTTTGGATACCATTCTTATCAGCTGAATTTGTAGTAGTTCAACTATTTTCAGATTTTTTCCAAGCTGGTAGTTTAGTATTCGGTGGGGGGCATGTTGTACTTCCTTTATTGCAAAATATAGTGGGTTCACAAGTTGGAGCAGAACAATTTTTATCTGGTTATGCAATAGCGCAAGTGGTACCTGGTCCAATGTTTACTTTTGCAACTTATATAGGGTATCTGTTATTACCTACTCAACCTATTGTAGGTGCCTTGGTTGCTACTTTCGCAGTATTCTTACCAGGATTTTTGCTGCTTTTGAGTTGTTTGAAACATTGGAACTCATTATCTAAAATAGCGGGTTTGTCTGCTTCAATTAGTGCTGTAAATGCCGCTGTTGTTGGATTGTTAATCAGTGCTTTTTATATGCCCGTTTTTACAGAATCAGTGTTTAATGGTCTTGATATGGCGATGGTTTTCATTGGTATTTATTTATTAAAGTGTTTTAAGTTGCCTATTATGCTTCTGATAACTCTTTTTACAGTAGCTGGTGCTTTATTGGGTTTTGCTAATATTTATTAGGTTGTTCATTCTCATTAATTGCTGTTGTTACCCTGTAAGAGCATGAACATTTGTCAGTAATGAATTTATGGTTGGGTTTTATTTAAAAAGGGCCGAAGCCCTTTTTGCATTAGTAGTATAGGCTGATTTTATAAATATTAAACACCTTGGCTTTTTAGATACTCTTCGTAGGTGCCGTGGAAATCAATTACTTTATCTTCTTTGATTTCGATAATACGCGTTGCTAATGAAGAGACAAATTCACGGTCATGGCTTACAAATAACAACGTGCCTTCATAGTTTTCTAAGGCTAAGTTTAATGATTCAATAGATTCCATATCTAAATGGTTAGTTGGTTCATCCATTAAAAGAATATTCGGTTTTGTCATCATTAACTTACCGAACAACATACGACCTTGCTCACCACCAGAAATGATTTTAACTGATTTAGTAATATCATTTGCACCAAACAACAAACGCCCTAAAGTACCACGAACTGCTTGCTCGTCATCACCTTCTTGCATCCATTGACCCATCCAATCCATTAAGTTTTGGTCTTTTTCAAAGTCTGATGAATGATCCTGTGCGTAATAACCTAAGTGTGCATTTTCAGACCATTTGTATTCACCAGAATCTAATTCAACCTGGCCCATTAAAGTACGTAACAGTGTCGTTTTACCCACACCATTTTGACCAATAATTGCTATACGCTCTCCGACTTCGACCATTAGGTTTAAATCTTTAAACAAAGTGTTTTCAAAACTTTTTGTCATTGAAATGGTTTCTAATGCGTTACGGAAAAGTTTCTTCTCTTGTTTAAAGATAATGTACGGATTCACACGGCTTGATGCTTTTACTTCATCAAGTTGGATCTTATCCATTTGCTTAGCGCGAGAAGTTGCTTGTTTTGCTTTAGATGCGTTTGCAGAGAAACGACTTACGAATTCTTGTAATTCAGATAACTGTGCTTTTTTCTTCGCATTTTCAGATAATAGACGTTCACGAGCTTGCGTTGCCGCTGTCATGTATTCGTCGTAGTTACCTGGATATAAACGTAATTCTCCGTAATCGATATCAGCCATATGTGTGCACACTGAGTTTAAAAAGTGACGGTCATGCGAGATAATAACCATAGTACATTGACGTGCGTTTAATTCAGTTTCTAACCAGCGGATAGTGTCGATATCCAAGTTATTGGTTGGTTCATCGAGTAACATGATGTCAGGGTTAGAGAAAAGTACTTGCGCTAGTAATACACGGAGCTTCCAGCCCGGTGCTACTTCTGACATCGGGCCATAGTGCTGTTCGAGTGGAATGCCAACGCTTAATAATATTTCTCCTGCACGTGAGTCAGCAGTGTAACCATCCATTTCGGCAAATTCAGTTTCTAAATCTGCTACTTTCATTCCGTCTTCTTCGCTCATTTCTGGTAATGAATAAATGCGATTACGCTCATTCATCACTTTCCACATCTCTTTGTGGCCCATTAATACAGTGTCCATAACTGTATTTTCTTCAAAAGCAAACTGATCTTGATGAAGCTTTGCAATACGTTCATTTGGATCTTTAGTGACGTTACCTGCGCTTGGTTCAAGGTCACCCGTTAAAATTTTCATAAAGGTTGATTTACCACAACCATTTGCACCGATTAAACCATAACGGTTGCCAGTACCAAATTTGACAGAAATATTTTCAAAAAGCGGTTTTGCACCAAATTGCATAGTGATGTTGTTAGTTTGTAGCACGTGAGTTACCTTAAATAATGACTAATTATAAATTGAGGGGAATATAACATGTGACGTATGTCTGGTCACTGATGAATTTTCATGCAGTTATTTTTTATCTTGTATCTATTTGTTTTAATTAAAAGGTGATTATATTTATTCAAATAATCGATAAGTGCGTTTTAAATGATAATCGGTTGTATTGGTGATATGCGATTTAATAATAGCTAGCATCTTGGGATATTATTGGAAATTTCTCTTCTCCAGTTAAATCTTATAACAAGGATACTTGGAAGTGTTTTCATTTATATAATTAAAATGTGACATGGTGCAAATCTGTTTGTTGCTGTAAGCTACGCGTCTAATGGCACGTGCCGTCTTTCAATGAGATTTTATATGAGTTTTGATTCCCTAGGTTTACCCGCATCTTTAGTCGCAGCAGTTAAAAATGCTGGTTACGATACTCCTTCACCTATCCAAGCACAGGCAATTCCTGCCGTATTAGCTGGAAAAGATGTCATGGCAGCGGCGCAAACTGGAACAGGGAAAACGGCGGGTTTTACGTTACCTCTCTTAGCAATGCTAGAAAAAGGAGAGCGTGCAAAACCAAATCAGGTGCGTGCATTAATTTTAACGCCAACTAGAGAGTTAGCAGCACAAGTACAAGCAAGTGTACAAAAGTATGGCCAGAATATGCCATTACGTAGCATGGTTGTTTATGGGGGAGTGAGTATTAACCCACAAATGAAAAATTTACGTAGCGGTGTTGATATTTTAGTGGCGACTCCCGGGCGTTTACTCGATTTATATCAGCAAAAGGCAGTACGTTTTCAGCAGCTAGAAGTGCTTGTATTGGATGAAGCCGATCGAATGTTAGATATGGGTTTTATTCATGATATTAAAAAAATCCTAAAAGCATTACCGCCTAAGCGTCAGAATTTATTATTTTCAGCGACTTTCTCTGATGATATTCGCGCCTTAGCAAAAGGTTTAGTTAATAACCCCGTTGAAATATCTGTGAGTCCTCGCAATACAACAGTAGAGAAAATAGAGCAGTCATTATTCGAAGTTGATAAAACTAAGAAGACCGCCTTATTAGGGCAATTGATTATAGAAAATAACTGGAAGCAAGTACTCGTTTTTGTGAAAACAAAACATGGGGCAAACCGGTTAGTTAAAAACCTAGAAGCGCGTGGTATTCGTAGTGCAGCAATTCATGGCAATAAAAGCCAAGGGGCACGTACTAAAGCGTTAGCAGAGTTTAAAGCAAGCCAAATTAAAGTATTGGTGGCAACTGACATTGCGGCACGAGGTATCGATATTGATCAATTACCTAATGTGGTTAATTATGACTTACCACATGTAAGTGAAGACTATGTGCATCGTATTGGTCGTACTGGTCGCGCCGGTAATGAAGGGCAAGCGGTTTCATTAGTTTGCCAAGAAGAGTTCAAATTATTAAAAGATATTGAACGTCTAATTAAAAAGATAATTCCACGTAAAGTTCAGCCTGGCTTTGAACCTGGCGAGCCTTTACAACCTTCAGTATTAGGCGCGTCAGAAAAAACAATCAAGAAGCCTAAATCACCAAGAGTGCCACATAAAGATGGCGTGCGTTCAGGACCTCGAACAGGCAGTAGTAAAAAACAGCATGGCGTTAGAGGTAATTTTGTAGGCGGTTAAAATTAATTTATTCGTACCAACGTAATGATGATGCAGAGCCTTTAATTATTTATTAAGGGCTTTTTGCTATTATGCTGTTTATTCTCAAACTTAACTTAAATGAATTTACCATGAAAAAAATTGCTATCTTCGCGGATGTTCAAAATATCTATTACACCACTCGTCAAGCCTATGGAAAGCAATTTAATTATCGTAAGTTATGGCAAACAATATCAGCGCAAGGGGATATTGTTTGTGCCTATGCCTACGCGATTGATCGTGGGGACAATCAACAGCAGAAGTTCCAAGAAATGCTAAAACACGTTGGATTTGACGTGAAATTAAAACCCTTTATTCAGCGCAGTGATGGCACTGCAAAAGGCGATTGGGATGTTGGGATCACTATTGATGTAATGGAAGAAGCAAGCAATGTGGATACTATTATTCTCTTAACGGGAGATGGTGACTTTGCGATATTGTTAGATAAAGTGAAGCTTCGATATAACGTCACTACTGAAGTTTATGGGGTTCCTTTATTAACTGCAAAAGCATTAATTGATGCGTGTACTATATTTCATACCATAGAGAAAAATTTACTATTGAGCTGATTGATGTTGATGCAATGATCTGTTTAAAAACAGGCTGATTTGAAAAAGAATCGACCTGTTATTTCTAATTTACTGTTTCATTATCTATTTTCTTCTTTCAACCATTGTGCAACTTGTTTGGCAAAATAAGTTAAAACACCATCAGCACCAGCACGTTTAAAGCATAATAAAGATTCTAATACGCATTCTCTCTCTTTTAACCATCCGTTATCAATAGCTGCTTTATGCATGGCATATTCACCACTCACTTGGTATGCAAATGTCGGTACTTTTAACTCACTTTTAACACGACGTACAATATCTAAATAAGGCATACCGGGTTTTACCATTACCATATCAGCACCTTCTTGAATGTCTAAAGCCACTTCATGGATCGCTTCATCACTGTTCGCGGGATCCATCTGATAAGTGGATTTATTTGCCCCTTTCAGGTTGCCAGCACTGCCTACCGCATCACGGAATGGACCATAATAGTTTGACGCATACTTAGCGCTATAAGCCATAATTTGTGTATTAATAAAACCTGCATTCTCTAGTGCTTCTCGTATAGCGCCAATTCGACCATCCATCATGTCAGAGGGGGCAACAATATCTGCTCCGGCTTGTGCATGTGATAATGCTTGTTTCACTAAAACCTCAGTAGTGATGTCATTCAGTACGTAACCTTGATCATCAATAATGCCGTCTTGTCCATGCGTGGTGAATGGATCTAAAGCAACATCAGTAATGACACCTAATTCTGGGCAAGTATTTTTAATCACCATCACTGCGCGTTGTGCTAAACCATTAGCGTTATAAGCTTCTTCTG
>JAOFNL010000179.1 GCA_028041985.1 Psychromonas sp.
CTATCTTAATCGGTTAAACCACCTTCACAAGCTAAATATACCCGTTACCATTTAAGGTGCAACATTTAGCACCTTAAACGATAACGAGTATTAGCGCATGAAGAAAGGAAGCAGCGGAAAGCTCAAGAGGTAAATTATTTTTCTATTGCTGCTAATTTAATATGGATAGCGAAGAGACTCTGGTTGCCAATTAATTCTGCAGTATGACCATGAACAGCTTCATCAAAGGCTTCACCAAGTTGTAAACGATCTTGTGCGATGAACATATCCCCAGCGGAAAAATCTTGATAATCCCCATTACGTAAAGTGATCCGTAATGTACCGCAACGAATAATAATAAGAGTGGGATCGCCAGCCACATGCCATGAACTAAAATAACCAGGCTTACTGAATCTATGACGAAAATTGAGAGCATCCATTCTTTCAGTAATAAACAGCCCGTTGTAATCCTCAAGAGAATATTCTTGCTGATCAAATACTGAAAAACCTGTTTTTCCAGTAAGGTTATCAATGAGAGACTGCAAAACAGGTATTTTGATAAATTCCATTTTATTTAATCCTATATTACGGTGAAAAAGCGAGGGCATGTAAATGAGAAAACCTGATTCTAGAGGAAGTTAAAGTTAGACAACATAGATGATTTAATTATTCATTGAATTCAATAAATACAAAGTTAATAATACCATTCCGCCTAACAACCTGACATTTCCGCTCGTTAAAAAAGTACTTTTCTGCGTTGCATTCAATCGCAATAGCATTACTCAATCATGCGCCTTGATCGCAATAATTGGTCATTTAATTAAGCGGAATGGTATTACTTAATGGCGGAATAAATATGACCAACCTATCCCCGATACTGTCAATAACAGTATCGGGGATGATTTATAGATCGATGCAGCTTTTATACAATATCAAATCGGTCTGCATTCATCACTTTAGACCACGCTGCGACAAAATCATGGACAAATTTATCTTGATTGTCATCTTGAGCATAGAATTCAGCATACGAACGAAGAATCGAGTTAGATCCAAACACAAGGTCAGCTCGGGTTGCCGTCCATTTAACATCGTTAGTATCACGATCACAAATGTGATATAAATTTTTCCCTTTTGGTAACCACGAATAATTCATGTCCGTTAAGTTTACAAAGAAGTCATTACTTAATGCACCTTCACGGTCTGTAAATACACCATGTTTTGTACCACCTTGATTGGTTCCGATAACACGCATTCCTCCTACTAGTGCAGTCATCTCTAGTGCAGTTAACCCCATCAATTGTGAACGATCTAATAGCATCTCTTCTGGCATAACAACATAATTACCTTTGACCCAGTTACGAAAGCCATCATGAACCGGCTCAAGCACAGCAAAGGCTTCTACATCTGTCATTTCATCCGTTGCATCACCACGACCAGGCGTGAAAGGAACAATCAAATCAGTACCTGCCGCTTTAGCCGCTTGCTCAATGCCTAGATTACCTGCAAGTACAATAACATCTGCGATACTTGCGCCAGTCTCTTTAGCAATCGCTTCGAGTACAGATAACACTTTTGCTAGACGAACTGGTTCATTACCTTCCCAATCTTTCTGCGGTGCTAAACGAATACGAGCTCCATTTGCCCCACCTCGCTTATCTGAACCTCGGTAAGTTCTAGCGCTATCCCAAGCAGTGGTCACCAACTCACTAACACTTAGACCACTTGCTGCTATTTTTACTTTAACTTCTTTAACATCATATTCAGTATTCCCAGCTGGCACAGGGTCTTGCCAAATAAGCTCTTCATTAGGTACATCAGGCCCCATATAACGAGCTTTAGGGCCCATATCACGGTGGGTCAACTTAAACCATGCGCGCGCAAAAACATCAGAGAAGTATTCAGGATCATGATAGAATTTCTCAGAGATTTTTCTGTATTCAGGATCCATTTTCATCGCCATATCGGCATCTGTCATAATTGGATTTTTACGAATAGAAGCATCTTCAACATCAACAGGCTTATGCTCTTCTTTAATATCAATAGGCTCCCACTGCCACGCACCTGCAGGGCTTTTCTTCAATTCCCAATCATAGTTAAGCAGTAATTCAAAGTAACCGTTATCCCATTGAGTCGGATGAGTTGTCCACGCACCTTCTATTCCACTAGAAACAGTATCACGGCCAACACCTCGGCTAGTTTTATTTAACCAACCAAAGCCTTGATCTTCAATTTCTGCTCCCTCTGGATCGGCTTCTAACTCTTTTGCATTGCCATTACCATGCGCTTTACCTACTGTATGTCCACCAGCGGTTAAGGCGACTGTTTCTTCATCGTTCATCGCCATACGATCAAACGTTACACGGATATCATTTGCTGTTTTAAGCGGATCAGGATTGCCGTCTACACCTTCAGGATTAACGTAAATAAGTCCCATCATGACAGCGGCTAATGGATTCGATAAATCACGTTCACCTGAGTAACGACTGTTTTCAGCATCACTAGGAGCAAGCCATTCTTTTTCAGCGCCCCAATAAGTATCTTTTTCTGGATGCCAAATATCCTCACGCCCAAATGCAAAACCAAATGTTTTTAATCCCATCGACTCATAGGCAATAGTCCCTGCATAAGCAATTAAATCTGCCCAACTCAGTTTATTTCCGTATTTTTTCTTAATAGGCCAAAGAAGACGACGAGCCTTATCTAAATTCACATTATCAGGCCAAGAATTCAAAGGAGCAAAACGTTGACTACCTGTACCGGCACCACCGCGACCATCTGCAATTCGATATGTACCTGCAGAATGCCAAGATAAACGGATCATTAAACCACCATAATGTCCCCAATCTGCAGGCCACCAAGCTTGGCTATCAGTCATCACTGCATGTAAATCTTTCTTTAGCCCTTCAACATCTAATTCTTTCAAACTTTCACGATAATTAAAGGTTTCACCCAATGGGTTAGTCTTCCTATCGTGTTGATGCAAAATATCTAGATTTAATGCTTTAGGCCACCAAGCGACATTTGTCATACTGTTATCAGTAGCACCACCGTGCATTACTGGACATTTACCATGAGACATAATTGAATATCCTATATTGTATAAAGAGAAAGTTATATCAACGTACGTGTTAACTTATTGACGTTAATACTATCGAACATAAAAACCAATAAGTAAAATCATTAATAACTACAATATAAATAGCTAAAACCTATTAAAAATAGAGATTAATAAGAAATAACCAAAGGTAAGGCACTGTTCATATTAAATATAAAAAGAAGTTGAATGCGATAAATTGATAATGGAATAAATCATAATAATCTTGTACCA
>JAOFNL010000184.1 GCA_028041985.1 Psychromonas sp.
TATGAAAAGGGTAACAAAATTATGCTTAGCAGTATCACTAGGTTTAACAGCCGTTACAACACAAGCAGCTGACCTTGTTATAGGGGTGCCAAGTTGGCCATCAGCGGCAGTAACTGCAAATATTATCAAATTAGTTATGGAAGAGAATTTAGGGTTAGATGTTGATACCCAAAATGGCTCTAATACCGTTATTTTTGAAGCGATGGATAGAGGTTCGATGAATGTTCATCCAGAGGTTTGGTTACCAAATCAAGCAAATCTTAACCAAAAATATGTGAAAGAAAGAGGGACTGTTGTTCAAAATCAACATGGTGTACAAGCGTCACAAGGTATTTGTGTCACTAAAAAAACATCAGAGAAATATAATATTAAATCTATCTATGATTTAACTGACCCTGATAAATCAGTGATCTTTGATACTAATGGCAATGGTAAAGGCGAAATGTGGGCTGGTCAGCCAGGTGCAGCGTCAACGACTGTCGAAAAAATCAGAGCTAAAAGTTATGGCTATGATCAAACAATGGACCTAGTTGAATTAGACACTCCACTTAATTGGGCTGCATTAGACGCTGCTGAAAAAGCGGGTAAGCCTTATGCATTTTTTTGTTACACACCTCATCATATATCTTCAATATATGACCTAGTGATGTTGGAAGAGCCAGCTCATAACCCAGATACTTGGAAAGTAATACAACCTACTGACGATGCAGATTGGTTAGCTAAATCTAATGCGGATAGTGCTTGGGCTCCTGCTTTTTTATACGTGCATTATTCTAAATCACTAGAAAAAGATCAGCCTGAGGCAGCAATGTTGTTGAAAAACTTTAACCTTAATGCAGATATTGTTGGTCAGTTAAGTTATGGGATGGTGGTTGATAAAAAAGCGGCAGAAGTCGTCGCTAAAGAATGGGTTGAAACACAT
Source organism: Psychromonas sp. (assembly GCA_028041985.1). Lineage (GTDB taxonomy): Bacteria > Pseudomonadota > Gammaproteobacteria > Enterobacterales > Psychromonadaceae > Psychromonas. Next base: position 923 of record JAOFNL010000184.1, read on the forward strand.
AGTGACTTAATCGAATCTTGGTTAGGTAAATAACGCTATCAATCAACATCTTTTTTATCTCGGTGACTTAACATAATTATAAAGCACCGAGATAATTAAAGGCCTCATTATTACGATACAACGTCAGGAATTTTCAATATGAGCGAAGATGTAATCCAACTAGAAAATGTTTGGAAAATTTTTGGAAAAAATGCTGAACAAGCAATGAAAGCAGTTAAAGAAGAAGGACTTGATAAAGCTGCTGTCTTAAAACGTTTTGGCTGTGTGGTTGGAATTGCGGATGTATCTTTTACGGTACCTCGTGGTGAAATTTTCTGTATTATGGGTTTATCAGGAAGTGGTAAATCAACACTTATTCGCCATTTTAATCGTTTAATAGAACCGTCTTCAGGTACAGTAAAAGTACTGGACCACAACATGTCTGAACTAGATCCCAAAGCCTTAAGACAAGTACGAGCTAAAGACATCGGTATGGTTTTTCAACATATGGCCTTATTGCCTCACCGTACTGTATTAGATAACGTCGCTTTCCCTTTAGAAGTCCAAGGAATAGCTAAATCAAAACGCTGGGACATCTCCTTACACGCTTTATCTTTAGTTAACCTAACAGGATTTGAATATCGCTTACCACATCAATTATCAGGTGGTATGAAACAGCGAGTTGGTTTAGCACGTGCATTGGCAAGTGATCCTGAGGTACTACTAATGGATGAACCTTTTAGTGCACTTGATCCATTAATTCGCCATGAACTACAAAACCAATTTGTAGATTTAACAAAAACACTTCAAAAAACAACCATTTTTATCACGCATGACCTTGATGAAGCCATACGAATTGGCGATCGCATTGCGATAATGAAAGATGGTCGTTTAATTCAAATCGGTACGCCTGAACAGATCGTAATGAATCCTGCTGATGACTATGTTGCCGATTTTGTAAAAGGTATTTCTAATCTGAAATTGATCAATGCTCGTTCAATTATGTTAGATATCAATACGGATACACTACCTTCTGATATCGATATTGCAGCCGCTCCTCGTGCTGATCAAGAAACTAACTTAGAAGGTTTGATTGATATTTCAATTACCTCTAATTTGCCAATTATTATTACTGATGCGATGGGTAAAGATATTGGCGTAGTGAATAAGAATACTTTGCTTAAAGGTATAAAAGGGGACGAATAAGATGAATAGTAATCAAGATATTGAACTAGTCGAGATAAAAGATTCTCAATCAATTCAAAAATTTGTTGAAAGACAAGGAGATTATTACAGTACTGAATTTAAAAAAATACACTCTTCTAGTGAGCGAACAATTTCATTTAATCTTAGTGCAGCATTATTTGGTCCATTGTGGGCATCTGCCCGTCACCTTTGGGTGTTTTTCTGGATCAGTGCGCTAGCACAACTATTGGCTTTTATCCTACTGGGTAGAGGTCTATGGGGTAACCTTGGTGCAGATAAATTAGCACAAGCTGAACGACTCTCTAATAAATCAGCTGAAATGGTAGCAAAAGCGCAAGCTGCTTTGGAATCAGGAGTTGGTAATTCAGAAGCATTATTTCGTAACGCTGATAATTTACAACGTGCAGCGGATAGAGCTATTAATGTAGCAAATGAAGCCTCTGCTGATGCAGTCCAAATAGCATTATGGGGTGGGTTACTGCTTGTAGTTATTATGTTGATACAAGGATTTATTGCTAACTTCGTCTATGAAAATAAATACTGTAAATGGCGCGCCAATCCAGAAGAAGATAGTGGATTTAGCATTATTAAAATATTAGGTAGTGTGGTGGTATTAGGGACCATTATACCGATCATGTTATATCGATTTACAGCAACAAAACCTGCTGAATGGTTAGTTACATTTCCAACAAATAAAGCCATTTTTAATAACACTGCAAATTGGTTAGATAGTGCATTCGATGCAATTGCACAACAAGGTTCGGGATTATTTGAAGGTATTACTTATATTATTCGCACTGTGCTTGATGCATTAGAAGTAGTACTTGTTGAAACACCATGGCCTGTTGTTATTGGTCTAATTTTGCTGACTGCATGGCGTTTAGCTGGCTCTCGAGTTGCTATTTTCACTGTTGCTGCTCTGTCCTACTTAGCTTTCTTAGGTTATTGGGAAAAAAGCATGGAAACGGTTGCTTTATTGGGTGCCTCTGCAACATTTTGTGTGATCATTGGAGTACCCGTCGGCATTCTATGTGCCAAAAATGAAACTGTTGATTCTATTACTCGTCCAATTTTAGATTT
>JAOFNL010000180.1 GCA_028041985.1 Psychromonas sp.
CTAAGTGAGCATATTAAGATTAATTCGTTTGTGAAGATTATTTAATCGATTGTTTACTTCATATTTGTCCAAAAAGTACTCTATATAGGTATTTCAATAACTATATATAACTGCTGTAATCACAGACTTAAAATAAGGTCTATTATGCCCACCTGTTACATATTATTAAGGAAGATAAATGTACGCTTCACCTCTTTATAACGATAGTCATTTTCATTTTAAAATCTCCTTTAAATGGATCTCAATTCTTTTTTTAGTGTTATTACTTAGCGCTTGTGGCGGAGGTTCTGATTCTGGTAGTTCGAGTACAAATGATCCTGTTGTAGAGGATTCGACGGGAACTGGCGAAGAGGGCTCTAGCGAAACAGGTTCAGGTGAAGAGGGGTCTGATGAAACAGGCTCAGGTGAAGAGGGGTCTAATGAAACAGGCTCAGGTGAAGAGGGTTCTAACGAAATAGGCTCAGGCGAAGAGGGGTCTAACGAAACAGGCTCAGGTGAAGAGGGTTCTAACGAAACAGGCTTAGGCGAAGAGGGTTCTAACGAAATAGGCGAAGATAATGAACCTGTAGATACTGATGCCATCATCGAAGTAGCGAGCTGGGAATATGACAATCAATCTAGTTTGAGTTTTGATAATAATGGTGTACCTACTTCTTTGGTATTAGGCTCTGTTGACCTATTTAGTAATGATTCCCCTTCTGGTTTTTATTTAGTGCAGACTGATGAAGAAACAGATGAAGAAACAGAGACGTTGTTAAGTAACGTCTCGTCATCAGGTGATGAAATTACTATTGCTAACGCAGATAGTTCAATCAGTTTTACGTTATCGAATAAAAGTTATGGCAATCATGTTGCATTACATCTCATCAACATCAAAGGTATCAATGGCGATCATACTTATGGTTTACGCCTTTATATTAAAGCGAATGCGGCTATTGCTGCTTATACATTAGATGACTATGTAACAACGAATAGCTGGAGAACCAATAAATACCTTAATATTAATTGGCCTTACCTTTGGGGGGATGCTCGTTTAGACGGCACATACGGTAGTGTTGTTATTTATAATAAGAGTGCTGAAGATGATGAATTAGACGCGGTACTGGCTGAAATTTGGGCCGTGCAAGGCACGCTAGGTTATATGCCTAAACCGGCAGGCCAAGACTCTTGGACAAGGACAACGGTTTTAGCGTGGGTAAAAGCTTGGGCTGAAAAATTTAATATTATAAATAAAGTGAGCATTGGTCCTGTAGATTCAGAAGATCTCTACAATATGACTGAGAAGTGGGTTATTCCCAGTGGTGCTAATCGTGTTTATATGTTCTCAACTGTTTGGCGTGGCGAATACCACCTTTACGAATTAAGAAATGAAAGTGTTGACGGTGATGCATTTCCTAATGGTAAATCAGATTTACTTGCTTACTCTGAATACCTAGAAGGCAAGGGGGCTCATTTACAACTTAAAAGCTTAGTGCCTCACCTTCCAAGAAATGATGCAACTTACTTTTCTGATACATTCAGTGAAACGCGTTTTTTGAGTTGGGGGGCTGGTACGTTAGTTGATGCAATTGGAACCGATGATACAACTCTTCAGTTCAAGCCCGGTCCAGATTATATTTGGGAACAAGAGACTGCTTTTGTGCGTATTGATACAGAAATGATTTATACAGGCAGCATTGAGATTAATGCAGAAACTGGTATCTGGACATTATCAGAACTCACTCGAGGTTATATCGGTACAGCTCCTCATGCTCACAGCGCTGGTGATGCTGTGGTAGGTGTTAGTCATTCTTATAGTGATTTCCATTTTGCTAATGATTTTGAACAACCTGATAGCCTTGCAGAAGAGGTGCTAAACCCTTACGGCGAATTGCTTAACGAAATGAAAGTAGGGCACCTTCATTTTGATGGCACTTTAGACAAAGAAGAACAGCCTTGGTATTTGCGTGATTACACTAATTACCTTTATAGCATGCAAGAGCAACCGGTGACAGGAAGTGTCGTAGGAGGGAGTATTGATGCTAATTTTGAAAAAATGTTCCCAATGGCAGAACAAGCGACCAAAGCAGCAGGTTATTACGGTATTCGCATTGGTATGCGTCTTCACGATATGGGACGAGGTGCCGATGCTGATAAAAGGGATTTCGCACCCAATATGTTAGATATTCATTTTGATGTTTCTGACCTTATCTTGCTAGGTGCTCGTCGCCCTGACTTTGGTGCTGCTTTTAGTGGCAGAAGTTTGACCACAGAAATTTTGGATAACTACGGTTTTACTGATGAAGCGTTTGCATTGTATAAAGACTGGATCATATTAGCACCTGTCTATGACGATATTGACGTTGAATACGCCGAAAGCTTTTTCACTCGAGTCGGAGTCCATTACCGCGGTGAAGATGTCTTAGTGCTGAGTAAAAACAGCGACGGAAAGTATATTTATACACCTCATCGAGTGATGGGAAGAAGCTCTGGTGAAGATGAATTAATTACTATTGATCAAGAGTGGGGAGCAAATCGTCGTACTCAAAATATCGCTGCAGGGGATTCTCTTGAACTATATAACCCAAACGATGCACAAGAGCCTCAGGTCATGGTTTATGTTGATGAGGATACGACAGCTCTTCAGGACCCTCTGATCACCGTAAATGGATCTGGAACTCTGTCCGTGACCGGTGATATTGATCCTGGCGAATACATGACTTTTGAAGGCGGTAGTACGGTTACTATTTTTGATCAAGATTGGAATGTGTTACGTACTTTACCAGCAACGACCACTGGTTTTATTGTTAATAATGGTAATAACACGATAGTGACGGCGGCGGGAAGTGGATCCGATGCACCTGATAATTTACTAGTACAATACATTACCTTAGGTGATGAGTATGTGCTTGAAACAAATAAACATTTGTAAAAATTAAAGGGGGAGCCTAGTAGAGAAGTGCTATTGGGCTTAACAAAAGGAATGAAATATATGCCTCGTTTGTTTGGAACGATAGCGCACCGGTTAATAGTCGCTTTGATGCTAGCATCTCTCGCTGCATGTGGTGGCGGAGGTGGTAATAAGGATAGTGACCAAGTCCAAGATGAGTTAACTGACACTGTTGATAACGTAGGTGAAGGCAGTGATAACAATGATGAAGGTAGCGATAACACTGATACCGAACAAAACGTACTTGAATATTTTGTTGCTACGACTGGTAATGATTCAAGCAATGATGGCAGTGAAACACAACCTTTCTTAACATTGGCTAAAGCTCAGGAAATGTTGCGTAGTCACCCAAATAAAGGTGAATTA
>JAOFNL010000182.1 GCA_028041985.1 Psychromonas sp.
TATAAGAAGGTGGCTTTCGAGTCACCTTTTTTATTGTCTGCTTTACTCTCCGCATAATCGATGTTTTATTGACGTTAGTATTTTTTTTGTTTTCAATAGTAAAAATTAACAATTTTTAAGGAAAAACAGTGATTGATCCTTTCGGGATATTAACTAATGCGCTTTTTATTAAAAGCCCTTTTTATAATCAACGTCCAGAACATTCAACGATTAGCCTATTAGTGATTCACTGTATTAGTTTGCCAGAAGGGCAATATGCTACAGAGCACATTGAAAAGTTATTTACAGGCTGTTTAGACTGTAATGCCGACCCGAGTTTTGATTGTTTGCAGGGATTAGAAGTTTCTGCTCATTGTGTTATTCGACGTGATGGAGCAATCGAGCAATATGTTCCTTTTACACAACGAGCATGGCATGCGGGAATTTCTTCATTTCAAGGCCGAGAAGGTTGTAATGACTTTTCCATTGGAATTGAGTTGGAGGGGACTGATTGTTCAACTTACACTGAGGAACAATATCGAACTTTAGTCGAAACAACGAAGCAAATACAACGACAATACCCTCAAATTACAACAGAGCATATCGTGGGCCATAGTGATATCGCACCAGGTCGAAAAACAGATCCTGGGAGTGGATTTGATTGGTGCAAATACTTGAACGCATTGCGATGAGTGCTAATAAAATATGGTCATCCGTTAATAATTGATGTGAATATTGAATCGATATACAAAAATAAAATAATAAATAACTCACTTTTTTTACATTTATTTAACAAATAAATGAAATTGGTATTACCAATTTAACCGGATACGTCGTTTTTCTTTTTAATGTAGTGCCTACAGGATTTCAGATTGACTTAGATCATAAAAAAATGGACATTTATTGTTAATTTTGTTAATTTCTACCTCCAATTATTAATTGGTAATACCATTTTGCATTTGATCTTATTAATACACCGAGATAAAGTGCTGCGATTAACTGATTTAAGGCTGCTATGACTTACGCTAAAATTAAACAACCTAAACTTGCTGATGTGATTGAATCACAATTAGAAAGTATGATTTTAGAAGGGAGTTTAGAGTTGGGTGAAAAACTATTACCTGAGCGTGAGTTAGCGAAACAATTTGATGTGTCACGACCTTCCTTACGTGAAGCTATTCAGCGTTTAGAATCAAAAGGTCTATTAACACGCCGTCAAGGTGGTGGTACTTACGTAAGAGAAGAGTTACGTGAGCAATTAACAGATCCATTATTTGAATTGTTAAATTCACATCCAGAGTCCAAATATGACTTATTAGAATTTCGCCATGCTATCGAAGGTTTTTCTGCTTACTATGCCGCGTTACGTGGCACTTCAGAAGATTTCAAAAAAATCAAAACCAGTTTTAACGCTATTGATGATGCTAATAAAACTGGTAATATTGAGCTAGAAATAGAATCTGTTGCTCAATTTTACTTAGCAGTGATTGAAGCATCGCATAATGTAGTATTTTTACACCTAGCTCGCGGAATTAAGCCATTATTGCAAAAAAATATTTCAGACAATGTAAAGCAATTGTATTTGTACCCAGAAGTGGCTAAAAAAATTCATCAGCATCGTCTACAGTTGGTTGATACAATTTTATCTAAACAACCGATGAAAGCAAAAGAAGCCTCTGATCAACATCTTAATTATATAGAAGAAACACGCCTAGTTATGTTGCGTGAAGAAAGTGCCTTTAAACGAGAGTTGGGCCGATTTTAAAAACTAACTACCGTTTTATAGTATAACGGAGCATGCAATATTGTTGAAAATACTTAAACGCATAACTATTTAGATTACTTATTGCCGAAATGGCATAGCAAACGTGCTGCGAAGCAGGTAGTGGCTAATTTAAATAGTTATAACAACCACCCTTAACCTTAGAGTTAAGATTATCTAGTGATATAGAAGGAAAATGTCATGACTGACATCCTAAATGATATTGATGCACAAGAAACTTCTGAATGGCTTGAAGCATTAACGACCATTCTTGAAGATGAGGGCTCTGAACGAGCTCAATTTATTCTTGAAAAAGTAATGGAAAAAGCACGTGTAGAAGGTGTTAGTTTGCCACATGGCATCAACACTAACTATGTGAATACTATTCCTACAAGCCAGCAACCAGCTTATCCAGGTGATTTGAAATTAGAGCGTCGTATTCGTTCAATTATTCGCTGGAATGCGATTATGATTGTTATGCGCGCATCTAAGAAAGATTTAGATCTTGGTGGCCACATGGCTTCGTACCAATCAGCTGCTGCATTTTATGAAGTTTGTTTTAACCACTTCTTCCGTGCTTCAAATGATACAGATGGTGGCGATTTAGTTTATTACCAAGGTCATATTTCTCCTGGTATTTATGCTCGTGCATTTGTTGAAGGTCGTTTAACTGCTGAACAACTAGATAATTTCCGTCAAGAAGTAGATGGTAAAGGTTTACCTTCATACCCTCATCCAAAATTATTGCCTGAATTCTGGCAGTTCCCGACAGTATCAATGGGTCTTGGTCCAATTACTTCAATCTACCAAGCTCGTTTCTTAAAATACCTAGCAGGTCGTGGATTAAAAGATACAACATCACAACGTGTATACGCTTTCTTAGGTGATGGTGAAATGGATGAGCCGGAATCTCGTGGTTCATTATCATTTGCGGCGCGTGAAAAATTAGATAACTTATGTTTCCTTGTAAACTGTAATCTTCAGCGTTTAGATGGTCCTGTTGTTGGTAACGGAAGTATCATTCAAGAGCTAGAAGGCTTATTTACAGGTGCTGGTTGGAACGTTGTTAAAGTTATCTGGGGTAGCAACTGGGATTCTCTTATTGCTCAAGATACATCTGGTAAATTATTACAATTAATGGAAGAGACTGTTGATGGTGATTACCAAGCATTTAAATCAAAAGATGGTGCATACGTTCGTGAACACTTCTTTGGTAAATACCCAGAAACAGCTGCACTAGTTGCAGATATGACTGATGAACAAATCTTCGCACTTAAGCGTGGTGGTCATGATTCATCTAAACTATATGCTGCATTTAAAAATGCTGCAGATACAGTAGGTAAACCAACTGTTATTCTTGCTAAAACTGTTAAAGGTTATGGTATGGGTGCTGCTGCTGAGGGTAAAAATATTGCTCACGGCGTGAAGAAAATGACTGAAGATCATATTCAAAGTTTACGTGATCGTTTAGGTTT
>JAOFNL010000183.1 GCA_028041985.1 Psychromonas sp.
GAGCATTTTTGAATAATTATATACTTTTAAACAGCAAGTGCAGTTGATTCATTCAGCTAACGTTTTCTATAGCTATAAAAAAACCTCCGAAGAGGTTTTAATGATGATATTTGAAATGTATCTTTTACTCGCCTTTTTTACTGCGCGACAATAAATCCATTGCAGCTTCTTTCACGGCTTTATTCTGATAAAGCACATAATAGATTTGCTCACAAATAGGCATTTCAATATTCATGCGTTTTGCAAGGTTATAAACTTCTTCGGTATTTCGATAACCTTCAACAACTTGACCGATTTCAACTTGCGCTTCATCAATGCCTTTGCCTTGGCCTAACGCTAAGCCAAAACGACGATTACGAGATTGATTATCCGTACACGTGAGTACTAAATCCCCTAGACCAGCCATCCCCATAAATGAAAATTCGCCGGCGCCTAATGCAACTCCTAAACGAGTTAGCTCAGCAAGCCCTCGAGTAATTAATGCCGTACGAGCATTGGCACCAAAACCTAAGCCATCAGCTAAACCTGCACCAATTGCAATCACATTTTTAACCGCTCCACCTAGTTGTACAGCGGTAAAATCTTCCGAAATATAAGTTCTAAAATTACTTTTATTATGGAAAAGTTCAGCAACATATTGCGTAAAATCAGGATCAGTTCCAGCAACAGCAACAGCAGTAGGCAAGCCTTTGGCAACTTCCATCGCAAAAGTTGGCCCTGATAACATGGCTAAAGGATAATCCTGACCAACGATATCACGCGCAACATCTTGTAATAGGCGCCCAGTTTCAGCTTCTAAACCTTTCGTTGCCCAAGCAATACGATGCTCTGGACGCAATAAAGGTTTAATTTGAGACAGTACTAAACCAAAGACATGACTAGGGACAACTAATAAAATAGTATCAGTCGCCGCAAGGCACTTCTTTAAATCACTTTCTGGATAAAGACGTTCTGGAAATGCGACATCAGGCAAAAACTCTTTATTTTCACGGTCGGCTTGAAGACGTTGTACATGGTCAAGTTCATGACCCCAAATCAACGTATCATGTCCATTACGAGCCAAAGATACAGCAAGAGCAGTGCCATAAGACCCTGCTCCTAATACTGCAATGGCAATTTGCTCAGCCATTTTATTACCTATTTAAGTGATGACTTAATTAAGAGTTTAATTTTTCTTTCTCTGCTTGCTTACTTTCCATTGCTTGCTGAAACAATGCATCAAAGTTCACAGGCGCTAAATTTAATTGAGGGAAAGTACCGCGAGTCACTAGATTAGAAACGGCTTCACGAGCATACGGGAATAAAATATTAGGGCAGAATGCATTTAAACAATGAGCAAGTTGTGTACCTTCAAGCTGTGGAACAGCAAAAATACCAGCTTGTTGTACCTCACATAAGAAAGCAACTTCGCCTTGAACTTTCGCAGTTGCTGTTAAAGATAACGTCACTTCATAGATATTATCTTCTAATTTAGTCGACTTAGTATCTATATCCATAGTCACTTCTGGAGCCCACTCTTTTTTGAAAATTTCAGGTGAATTAGGGCATTCAAACGAAATATCTTTAACATAGATACGTTGGATGCTGAATTCTACTTGTTGCTCTTTTTGTTCTGACATGGTTATTCCCTTAGTTTTAAAATAAATATTTAAATAATAAATTAGCTTAATAGCGCATCAAGTTTACCTGCGCGCTCTAATGCATATAAATCGTCACAACCGCCGATGACTTTTTCATTAATGATAATCTGCGGTACTGTCGTTCCACCCGTTAACTTGGTCATTGCAGGGCGTAGCGCGCGATCTGAAACATCAATCTCTTGATATTCAGAGCCTTTATTGTCCAACAATTGCTTTGCACGAACGCAATAAGGGCAATAAGGTGTCGTATAAATAGTGATAATCGCCATAATTACTTCTTAGTTGTTGGTAAATTTGCAGCAGTCCAGCCACTCATTCCTGAAACCAGATTATTTACTTGCTCAAAACCAGCTTTAGCTAGCTTATCGCCAGCACTTCCAGAGCGAGTACCTGATGCACATACAACTATAATGGGGGTCTGTTTATGATTTTCAATAGCAGATAACTTTCCTTCTTCGATTTGTGACAGAGTTATATTTTTAGCATTGACGATATGCCCTTTTTTAAACTCATCTGCTGTACGAACGTCAATCACCAATGCATCTTGCTTATTCATTAATAGCGTTGCTTCTTGCGGATTAACGTTGTTAATTTTACTTAGTTTATCTTTAACAACACTTTGTACTAACAATACCGCTATCACAACCCACGCAATGGATAACATCGGATTGTTAGAAATAAAATCAATATACTCTTGCATAACTTGTTTCTTCTTGTGTTAGGGAAATTTGAGCCTGAGTATACCTTGTGAAAAACAGAATATCAGCCTTCAGTTTTATATTAATAACTGAAAATCTCTTTTTTCGTCTTATTTAAACTTGCTTTGATCTCACAGTAGGCTTTTCCGTGACAAGCTGCACAATTGTAGTAAAATCGACCTAAGATACTTTTAAACATTTAACGAGGTTTGATATGACAACTCCTAAGAAGCCATTAGTTCTATTGATTTTAGATGGTTGGGGCTACCGCCCAGATATGCCAGATAATGCAGTCTCAAATGCTAAAACACCTGTATTGGATCAATTATGTAAAGATTACCCTAATGGACTTATTTCCGCGTCAGGTATGGATGTTGGTTTACCTGATGGCCAAATGGGCAACTCAGAAGTAGGTCATACAAATATTGGTGCAGGACGTACTGTTTACCAAAACCTAACTAAAGTGACTAAAGCTATCTCTGATGGCGATTTTTATGACAACCCTAATTTGGTTGCAGCAGTTGAGAAAGCAGTTGCAGCGGATAAAGCAGTCCATATTATGGGCCTTGCGTCACCAGGTGGAGTTCACTCTCACGATGAGCATATTGTTGCTGCAATTGAATTAGCCGCAAAACATGGCGCAACTAAAATATTCGTACATGCTTTTTTAGATGGTCGTGATACACCGCCTCGCAGTGCAGCAGGAACATTAGCAAAATACGAAGCGAAATATGAAGAGCTAGGTGTGGGTCGTACTGCATCATTAATAGGTCGTTATTTTGCACTTGACCGCGATAATCGTTGGGATCGCGTAGAAGCGGCTTATAATTTATTAACTGAAGCAAAAGCAGACTACACTGCAGAAAGTGCGTTAATT
>JAOFNL010000185.1 GCA_028041985.1 Psychromonas sp.
CGGAATGATATAAGTACAGCGAAATTTAATTAAGTAGAATAATGAATTATTTAGAAGAAATAGCAAAAATATCTTCGCAAGCTCAACAACTGAAGCATGTGCAATCTGAACTTATTTTGACGCCAGTAGAAAAAAGATCTAGCCACCAACACTGTATGCTATGTGGAACACAACCTACTTTTGGGCTCCAACTTAATTTTTATGCAGACCAAAACAACGATATTTGGACCTATACAAAAGGCAGTATTCACCAACAAGGATATCAAGGTATTTTACATGGTGGATTTATTGCAGCACTACTCGATGCAAGCATGTGTAACCTCATTTTTAACCAAGATGAAGAAGCCGTTACCGCCGATATGAATATTCGTTACCTAGCTGAAATTCCGATGACATCAGAAATGATTGTTCATGCAAAAATAATTAAAACCTATTTAAGCCTGTATAAAGTGGAAGCTGAGGTGTATGTAAAAGATCAATTAATGGCAAAAAGTAGTGCCCGATTTATGAAGAGAGCTTAGGAAATATCGATGGCAACTACTATCACATTACTCGTAGATAATCAGGCGCAAATAGGCCTGAAGCATGAACACGGTTTTTCCTTAATGATTGAACATGAGGGTAAACGAATTTTGTTTGATAATGGACAAAATGAAGCGTTATTTTACAACGCTGATAAGCTCAATATTTCACTCAAAAATTTAGATATTATCGTGCTCAGCCATGGCCATTATGATCATGGTGGTAATTTGACCAGGCTCTTATTAGACAATCCTAATGCCATTTTTTATGCGCATCCTGATTGTAAAAATAAACGTTTTTCATTACATCCGAATAAACCCGTCAAAACTATCTCATTATCTGAAGAAACAGTTGAAAGCCTTAAACTTTTTCCTGCTAAACAGTGCCACTTTATTACCCAAGCCACAGAGATCACCTCTGGTATATGGTTAACTGGTGAAATTCCTCGAAGCTGCACTGTCGAGGATACCGGAGGGCCCTTCTTTGTTGATACTGCAGGCAAGCAGGCAGATTTATTAAAAGATGATATGAGCCTTTGGATAGAAAATGGTGAAGGTGTCACAGTGATTTGCGGCTGTTGTCATTCAGGTGTGATTAACACATTAGATCATATTCAAAAGCAGATAGGACAGACTAAACGAGTCAAAACATTACTCGGAGGTTTACATCTAGTGAATGCTAGCCAACAACGCCTACAACGTAGTATTGAATATTTAAATCAGCAACATATTGAAAAGCTTTACCCAGCACACTGTACTGGTGAGTATGCAATGCAGTTGCTCAAAACCCAATTAAACAACGAAGTGGAAATTGCCAAAGCGGGATTATCCATTTCAATAAAATAGATCAGCTATTTAATCAACAATAAGGAATTAATAATATGCAAGCACTTCCACACCTTTATAGCGTTTCGGCAGAAGGTACGACCGATAGTCAATTAACTTCATCTAGCAAAGGTATACCTGATATTACTGTTGCAGCCCCAGCTGAATTTGGAGGGCCAGGAGATCAGTGGTCTCCTGAAACATTATTACTTTCAGCTGCAGCAAACTGCTTTGTTTTATCGTTTAAGGCCGTCTCGAGAGCATCAAAATTATCTTGGAAAAGTATTCATTGCGAATCAGTTGGTAAATTAGACAGAGTAGATCGTATTACCTCATTTACTGAAATCACCACCAAAGTAAAATTAACTATTGGTGATGAAAGTGAAAAAGAAAGAGCGCTAAAATTGCTTGAGAAATCAGAGTCTGTTTGTTTAATCAGCAATTCCCTTAATGCAAAATTATTCTTAGAATGTGAGATCATTGTTGAGTAGTAGGCTCAGCAATTCTTGCTGAGTGATAAATAGTTATTCAGAGTAATTAATACCTCAGCTCTCATCTCAAAACGCTATTTTGTATTTTTTCATCTTACGAAATAGCGTTGTTTTATGTATGCCTAATGCAGCTGCAGTTGCAACTTTACTATGATGTATTTGTAATGCATCGATAATGAGTTGTTTTTCACTTTCTTCGCGGCTTGATTCTAAGCTCTCGTTTGCAATATTTTTATCATTATTCACTTTCTGCACTTTTTTGCTTTCAATAAATGGAAAACAACGCAATTGAATATAACGATCTTGGCACAGAATACAGGCGCGCTCGATACTATTTTCTAACTCACGAATATTACCCGGCCATGAATAAGACTGTAAGTGCAACAAAGCTTCTGCAGAAATACCTTCAATTGATTTTTTGTGTAATTGATTAAAACGTTGAATGAATAATTCCACTAAAAAAGGAATATCATCTAGGCGCTCAGCCAAGGTAGGTAAATTTATTTTAATTACATTTAATCGGTAGTAAAGGTCTTCACGAAACTTACCTTCAGCGACCAACGCAACGAGATCCTTATTGGTTGCAGCCACAATACGCGCATTGGTTTTTTGTGTCACTTGACTACCTACGGCCTCAAATTCTCGCTCTTGTAACACGCGTAACAAACGCACTTGTAAAGCAGGAGAGATATCACCAATTTCGTCTAAGAATAAAGTGCCGTTAGCGGCTCTGGCGAAATAACCTTGTTTATTACTATGTGCGCCAGTGAAAGCCCCTTTTACATGCCCAAATAACATCGACTCTAATAGATTTTCAGGTAATGCCGCACAATTTACGCCTATAAAGGGCTGTTGACTTTGTTCGCTTGCAAAGTGCAATGCTTTAGCTGTGACCTCTTTACCTGTTCCCGTTTCACCAATAATTAATACCGTAGCAGAGGTTTCGGCAACCGCATCGACCATTGCCATCACAGGTTTCATCGCATCACTATGGCTAAACAATCCGTGAGAGTGATTTTGTTTAACAAGCTGTTTTTTTAACACTTCGATTTCTGATAAGTCGCGGAAGGTTTCAGCGCCACCAATAATATTGCCTTGGTTATCCTTAAGTACTGCAGTTGATAAGCTAACAGGCACTTTTTTGCCTTTACTATTAATAAAATAACAACCTTTATTAATAACCGGTTTGCCTGTTTTTAAAGTCTCACGTAATGCACACTCTTCACCACATAAGCTAGAACGAAACACTTCTGAGCAATAACTTCCTAATGCATCAACCCGCTTCACTCCAGTAATTTTTTCTGCAGCTCGATTAAATGAAGTGATTTTC
>JAOFNL010000186.1 GCA_028041985.1 Psychromonas sp.
TAAGCAACTTGTGTTGTGTCCCTGTCTGTGGATGCGCATTATAGGGATCGAACAAACATTGGCAAGCACTTTATTTAAATTATTTTCCGTTTGCTCAAATATCCATCAACCTCTCATTTATCTTCATTTATATGGTATTTTTAACTTTCAATGTATTTATTCTAATTATCACTAGTATGTTGGATTATGATTTAGGTAACATGTGCGGCTTTTCTGCTATTTAGTTTTATTCAGTTACAAATAATGAGTGAGTTTTTATGACATTTTCGTTAGGCCAGCGTTGGATTAGTGACGCGGAATCAGAGTTAGGTTTAGGTACAGTTGTGGCAATTGAAGGACGTATGTTAACGCTATTGTTTCCCGCTTCAGGAGAACAACGTCTTTATTCTATCCAAGAAGCACCAGTTACTCGTGTCCGTTTTAACATTGGAGATGAAATACTAAGCCACGAAGACTGGACTTTATTGGTTACTGATATTCAAGAAAATGAACACGATATCATCACATACATTGGTACTCGTCTTGATACTGGCGAAGAAACTCAATTAAAAGAAACCTTTCTTAATAACTTTATTAAATTTAATAAGCCACAAGATAAACTATTCGCAGGCCAAATCGATAAGTTCGACCGCTTTGTTCTTCGTTATAAATCATTAGTCAATCAGCATGAACAGCAACGCTCTCATTTACGCGGTTTGTTAGGTCCTCGTGTTGATCTAATTCCTCACCAGTTTTATATCGCAGAAGAAGTTGGTCAACGTCACGCTCCACGTATTCTATTAGCAGATGAAGTAGGTCTCGGTAAAACTATTGAAGCGGGGTTGATCATTCATCAACAGTTGATCACCGGTCGAGCTAAACGAGTTTTAATTGTTCTGCCTGAAAATCTTCAACATCAGTGGTTAGTGGAAATGCTTCGCCGCTTTAATCTTCATTTCAGTATTTTTGATGAATCTCGCTGTGAAGAAGCCTATTTGGATGCCGTTAACCCTTTTGATACCGAGCAACTAGTTTTATGTAGTATTGATTTATTACGTAAACAAAAGCATTTACAAAATGCCTTACTAGCGACTTGGGATTTATTAGTGGTTGATGAAGCTCATCATTTAATTTGGGATAAAGAAAAACCAAGTGTTCAATATAATGCAGTTGAAAAATTAGCTAATTCTATCCCAGGGGTTTTATTATTGACTGCGACCCCAGATCAATTAGGTCATGAAAGCCATTTTGCTCGTTTACGTTTATTAGACCCTAGCCGCTTTTATGATTATCAAGCTTTTGTAGCTGAAGAATCCGGTTACAAACCTGTCGTTGAAGCCGTTAATCAATTATTAGATGGTAAGCTATTAAGTAATGAAGCAAAAAATAGCATCACGGAACTATTATCAGAACAAGATGTTGAACCTCTACTTAATGTACTTTCAGATTTTACTGTCGATGAAGAAGAGCAGCAAGCTGCTCAAAAGGAATTGATTAGAGGATTATTAGATAGGCACGGAACAGGTCGTTTATTATTTAGAAATACACGTTCAGCAATCAAAGGTTTTCCAAAACGTTTATTAAAGTCAATCGCACTTGAATTACCAGAACAATATAAAACTGCCATTAAAGTTTCTAAAATGATGCCTGTTGGTGACCTAACTGAACAAGCATTTACGGCATTGTACCCAGAGCAAACTTACCAAGCATTTGAAGGAACTAATGACAATTCTTGGTGTTCGTTTGATCCTCGCATTAGTTGGTTAATTGACCTTATCCAACAGAATAAAAATGAAAAAATATTAATTATCGCTGCGCAAGCTCAAACCGCTTTGGCAATTGAAGAAGCTTTGCGAACAAGGGAAGCGATTAAAGCAGCCGTTTTCCATGAAGGTCTTTCACTTATTGAACGTGATAAAGCAGCCGCCTATTTTGCTCAAGTCGAAAATGGTGCTCAAGTGATGGTGTGTTCTGAAATTGGGTCTGAAGGACGCAACTTCCAGTTTTCTCATCATTTGGTTTTGTTTGATCTTCCAATTAACCCTGATTTATTAGAACAGCGTATTGGTCGATTAGATAGAATTGGACAACGTTGCGATATTCAACTTTATACCCCGTACCTCAAAGATACCTCACAAGCATTTTTACAAAAATGGTATGAACAAGGATTATCAGCTTTTACACAAACAACACCCACTGGTCATACGGTTTATGAAGCAGTTAAAGATGATTTAATTTCATTATTAGCTTCAGGAGAAAACGATCAACAACAGTTAGAGACATTAATACAACGAACGAAGAAACTGAATAACGAGTTGAAATCACACCTAGAACAAGGGCGCGATAAATTGTTGGAAATCAACTCAAGCGGCATTTTACAAAACAGTAACTTATTAGATGACATCACTGAGATGGATCAATTGCCACACTTTACAAGTTTTGCACTGCAAATGTTCGATGTATTAGGTGTTCAACAAGAAGACAGCAGTGAACATTGTTTAATATTAAAACCGACAGATCATATGCTAGCTTCTGAGTATCCAGGATTACCAGAAGATGGGATGACGGTAACCTTTAACCGAAAAACGGCATTAAGCCGTGATGATGTCCATTACTTAACCTGGGAACATCCACTCATTTCAACTGGTTTAGATATGGTACTGAGTTCAGATACGGGAACGACGTCTGTTGCCATATTAAAAAATAACTCCTTACCTGCTGCCTCTACTTTCTTAGAGTTAATCTATGTTGTTGAAGCATTAAATACGGACAATGCGCAATTAAGCCGTTTTTTACCTACAACTCCTATCCGCTTATTACTGGATAAAAATGCTAAAAACCTTGGAGAGAATGTTAAATTTGATAGTTTTGACCGTCAATTAACACCTGTGAACCGTCATATTAGCCGAAAAGTGGCTAGTACTTCGCAAGCATTAATCGATCAACTGATTAAACAATCACTACCAACGGCACAAGCATTAATGAGTGAGGTGATTGATGAAGCCAAACAAACTATGCAACATACACTGCAACAAGAACGATCTCGTTTATTAGCATTGAAAGCAGTGAACCCAAACATCCGTGAAGAAGAAATTCAGTATTTGCGTGATCAGCAAACAAACTTTGAACAAATATTAGATAACACCCAGTTAAAACTGGATGCAGTTCGATTTATTGTTTCAACTC
>JAOFNL010000187.1 GCA_028041985.1 Psychromonas sp.
ATCAATTATTACCGAGTGAGTCAAAGTCACTAGGTATAAAGAAGCCTTGGTGGAAACTCTGGTAAGACCCCTAATAAGCCATCAGTACACAAGCTGAAATAGAAAGGAAATTTTATCCTATCTATTTCGCTATAGGCCGAAAGCGACTTACCAGTAATGTCTGCTTTATCGGAACTGTTCTATTTTACTTGTTAAAATAATTTATTTCTTCGTTGTAAGTTTCGCAAAGGGAACATTTACCTCAACTTACACCTTAAACTAAGCCATTTTTCCTGCGTAAAATTTAGATAAATTATTTAATATAATTGGTATAATATTCATTCACTGCAATAAGTTTTCGATAAAAAAGGCGCAACAGGTGCGCCTTTTTTGTTTATATCATATTAATAGCTTTCTAAAAAAGAGCTAAAACCAATAATTAAGCGCTAGGCCATAACCATGGTAGTTTCTTTTTATTTGCAGCTTCAAACTCTGTAATTTTACTTTCGTGCGTTAATGTCCAACCGATGTCATCTAAACCTTCTAATAAAGATTCTTTACGGAAAGCATCAACTTCAAAACTAATAGATAAACCACCAGGCGTTGTCACTTTTTGAGCTTCTAAGTCAATCGTAAATTCAACACCTTCATTAGCAGCAATTTCAGCCATTAATTGAGCAAGTTGCGCTTCAGTAACAACGATAGGCAAAATGCTATTTTTAAAACAGTTACTGAAAAAGATATCTGCAAAACTGGTTGAAATAATAGTGTTGAAACCGTAATCAGCGATTGCCCATGGAGCATGCTCACGTGAAGAACCACAACCAAAGTTTTCGCCAGTCACTAAAATTTTAGCACCTTGGAAAGCAGGTTTATTTAATTCAAACGCTGGATTTGGAGTGATGTTATCCGCAAGGTAACGCCAGTTATGGAATAAGTTAATACCAAAACCAGTACGCTCTACTTTTTTCATAAAGTTTTTTGGAATGATTTGGTCCGTATCAACGTTACTACGATCCATTAACGCTGCGATGCTTGTATGTTTAATATATGGTTGCATTATTTAGCCCCTATTTCCAATCTCGAATATCTACAAAGTGGCCTTCAACTGATGCAGCTGCTGCCATTGCTGGTGATACAAGGTGCGTACGACCGCCTTTACCTTGACGACCTTCGAAGTTACGATTTGAAGTAGATGCACTACGTTGACCATCTTTTAACTCATCGCCATTCATTGCTAAACACATTGAACAACCAGGATCACGCCATTCCCAACCCGCTTCGATAAAGATCTTATCAAGACCTTCTTTTTCGGCTTGTACTTTAACAGGGAAAGAACCCGGTACAGCAAAGGCTTGAACGCCATCAGCTACTTTTTTACCTTTTAGTAATTCAGCAGCGGCACGAAAATCTTCAATACGGCCATTAGTACAAGAACCAATAAATACAACATCGATATGAATATCAGTGATTTTTTGACCCGCTTTTAAATCCATATATTTAAGCGCGCTTGCACATGCTTGAGATTTAACTTCATTAGTAAAATCAGATGGAGAAGGAACAACGCCCGTTACAGAAATAACTTGTTCAGGTGAAGTACCCCAAGAAACTTGTGGAGCGATATCTTCAGCTTTTAGCTCAATGACTGCATCAAACTTTGCGCCGTCATCGGTTTTCATTGATTCCCAATACTCAACAGCTTGGTTCCAATACTCACCTTTTGGTGCAAATTCACGTCCTTCTAGGTAATCATAAGTCACTTGATCAGGTGCAACTAAACCAGCACGTGCGCCCGCTTCGATTGCCATATTACAAAGTGTCATACGACCTTCCATAGAAAGATCTGTAATTGTATTACCAGCAAACTCCATTACGTAACCCGTACCACCAGCAGTACCTGTTTTAGCAATAATCGCTAATGCGATATCTTTAGCTGTTGAATAAGCAGGTAGTTTACCTTCAACTTTAACCAACATTGTTTTTGCTTTTTTCTGTTGTAACGTCTGAGTTGCCATGATGTGTTCAACTTCAGAAGTACCGATACCAAATGCTAACGCACCAAAGGCACCGTGTGTAGCTGTATGGCTATCACCACAACAAACAACCATACCTGGGTGAACGAAACCATGCTCAGGCACGATGATATGAATAACACCATTTTGGTCACTGTCCATGCCGAAAAGATTAATTTCATTTTCATCACAGTTAGCGGTCATTGTTTCAACTTGTTTTTTCGCAATGGCATCAACAATATTGTAACGATCTTTAGTTGGAACACAGTGGTCTATTGTACCTAGAATACTATGCACGTTACGTACTTTACGATTTTGTAGACGAAGACCTTCAAAAGCCTGTGGGCTTGTTACTTCATGCATTAGATGTCTGTCAACAAACAAAAGCGGAGAGCCTGCTTCTGGTTCGTGAACTAAGTTCGCATCCCAGATTTTTTCATACATTGTTCTAGTCATTGTTTTCCTTACCACGCTATTACTTAAAATCTTGTTTTACCGATCTGAACAAATTAGTAATGCGAATGATTATCAATAGTTAGATTGCGGCGATTTGTAAAGGCACATTCTAATTGATCAGCATCAAACGTACAATATAGGGACTACAATTTATACGTGACAATTAAATATTTATGCAATATTTGAGCTATTTTATGCGTTTAAGTATTTACCCTTATGAGGTAGATAAACTATATTTTGATGGAAAAAATTAACTATTTCGGTAATATAGCGACATACGAAATCTATCTCTAGGTCAACAATTGATGCAATTTGATACCATTACCACACAAGCACAATTATCTGAATATGTTGCCACATTAGATAACTCGCCTATTTCTTTAGATACAGAGTTTGTTCGTACCCGTACATTCTTTGCAAATTTAGGTTTATTACAAGTATCTCAGAATAAAAAAATCACTTTGATTGACCCCATCGCAGTCAATGATTTAACTCCATTTTGGCAAGCAATCGATAATAAAAAGTGCATCCTACATGCAAGCAGTGAAGATTTAGAAATCATCAAACAACATAAGGGTGATCTCAATATCCAATTATTTGACACTCAAGTTGCTTGTGCTTTTTTAAATCACGGTAACTCTCTGGGTTACGCAAAAATGGTTGAATTAATTGAAGATG
>JAOFNL010000188.1 GCA_028041985.1 Psychromonas sp.
AACTTTTTAAAGCTCATACTTGTAGATTAAAAAATATTAATCTATCTACTTAAAAACTTAATTAGAAAAACTGATGATAACTTTTGAACCTAAGTTCAAAATGTTGATATGTTCTAATTAAAAACTGTTCATAATCTTCGCAATCTATGTAAATAGATATCACAAGCTTCTTATAAATCTTGTCTTGGTACAAACACCACTTAGGTGTTGTATGGTTAAGCCTCACGGGTAATTAGTACAAGTTAGCTCAATACATTACTGCACTTACACACCTTGCCTATCAACGTTGTAGTCTCCAACGGCCCTTTAGGGAACTTAAAGTTCCAGTGAGAACTCATCTTGAGGCTCGCTTCCCGCTTAGATGCTTTCAGCGGTTATCGATTCCGAACGTAGCTACCGGGCAATGCCATTGGCATGACAACCCGAACACCAGCGGTTCGTCCACTCCGGTCCTCTCGTACTAGGAGCAGCTCCTCTCAATTCTCAAACGCCCACGGCAGATAGGGACCGAACTGTCTCACGACGTTCTAAACCCAGCTCGCGTACCACTTTAAATGGCGAACAGCCATACCCTTGGGACCGACTTCAGCCCCAGGATGTGATGAGCCGACATCGAGGTGCCAAACACCGCCGTCGATATGAACTCTTGGGCGGTATCAGCCTGTTATCCCCGGAGTACCTTTTATCCGTTGAGCGATGGCCCTTCCATTCAGAACCACCGGATCACTATGACCTACTTTCGTACCTGCTCGACGTGTCTGTCTCGCAGTTAAGCTGGCTTATACCATTGTACTAACCTCACGATGTCCGACCGTGATTAGCCAACCTTCGTACTCCTCCGTTACTCTTTGGGAGGAGACCGCCCCAGTCAAACTACCCACCAAACAGTGTCCCAAACCCCGATTCAGGGGCCATGGTTAGAACTCAAAACATACAAGGGTGGTATTTCAAGGATGGCTCCACGTCATCTAGCGACAACGCTTCAAAGCCTCCCACCTATCCTACACATGTAGGCTCTAAGTTCACTGCTAAGCTATAGTAAAGGTTCACGGGGTCTTTCCGTCTAGCCGCGGGTACACAGCATCTTCACTGCGATTTCAACTTCACTGAGTCTCGGGTAGAGACAGCATGGCCATCATTACGCCATTCGTGCAGGTCGGAACTTACCCGACAAGGAATTTCGCTACCTTAGGACCGTTATAGTTACGGCCGCCGTTTACCGGGGCTTCGATCAAAAGCTTCGACCTAAGTCTAACCTCATCAATTAACCTTCCGGCACCGGGCAGGCGTCACACCCTATACGTCATCTTACGATTTAGCAGAGTGCTGTGTTTTTAATAAACAGTTGCAGCCATCTGGTATCTTCGGCCTCTAGTAGCTTAAAGAGCAAGTCTCATCACCACCAAAGGCGTACCTTCTCCCGAAGTTACGGTACCATTTTGCCTAGTTCCTTTACCCGAGTTCTCTCAAGCGCCTTGGTATTCTCTACCTGACCACCTGTGTCGGTTTGGGGTACGATCCTTTATTATCTGAAGCTTAGAGACTTTTCCTGGAAGCATGGCATCAATGACTTCATCACCGTAGTGACTCGACATCGTATCTCAGTGTTAAGAAAACCCGGATTTACCTAAGTCTTCCACCTACATACTTGAACCTGGACAACCATCGCCAGGCCCACCTAGCCTTCTCCGTCCTCCCATCGCAATAATAAAGGGTACGGGAATATTAACCCGTTTCCCATCGACTACGCCTTTCGGCCTCGCCTTAGGGGTCGACTCACCCTGCCCCGATTAACGTTGGACAGGAACCCTTGGTCTTCCGGCGGGGAGGTTTTTCACCCCCCTTATCGTTACTCATGTCAACATTCGCACTTCTGATACCTCCAGGATGCCTTACAGCTTTCCCTTCAACGGCTTACAGAACGCTCCTCTACCACGCATATAAATATGCGTCCGCAGCTTCGGTGATATGTTTAGCCCCGTTAAATCTTCCGCGCAGGCCGACTCGACTAGTGAGCTATTACGCTTTCTTTAAATGATGGCTGCTTCTAAGCCAACATCCTAGCTGTCTAAGCCTTCCCACATCGTTTCCCACTTAACATATACTTTGGGACCTTAGCTGGCGGTCTGGGTTGTTTCCCTTTCCACGACGGACGTTAGCACCCGCCGTGTGTCTCCCATGATTGCACTTGTTGGTATTCGGAGTTTGCAAAGGGTTGGTAAGTCGGGATGACCCCCTAGCCTTAACAGTGCTCTACCCCCAACAGTGATACATGAGGCGCTACCTAAATAGCTTTCGAGGAGAACCAGCTATCTCTTGGTTTGATTGGCCTTTCACCCCCAGCCACAAGTCATCCCCTAATTTTTCAACATTAGTGGGTTCGGTCCTCCAGTTGATGTTACTCAACCTTCAACCTGCTCATGGCTAGATCACCAAGTTTCGGGTCTAATCCCAGCAACTATTCGCCCAGTTAAGACTCGGTTTCCCTACGGCTCCCCTAAACGGTTAACCTTGCTACTGAAATTAAGTCGTTGACCCATTATACAAAAGGTACGCAGTCACGGAACTAAGTCCGCTCCTACTGCTTGTACGTACACGGTTTCAGGTTCTATTTCACTCCCCTCACAGGGGTTCTTTTCGCCTTTCCCTCACGGTACTGGTTCACTATCGGTCAATTAGGAGTATTTAGCCTTGGAGGATGGTCCCCCCATATTCAAACAGGATTTCTCGTGTCCCGTCTTACTCGTTTTCACTGTAAAGAAGTTTTTGTGTACGGGGCTATCACCCTGTATCGCGGCACTTTCCAGAGCCTTCCACTAACTTTTAAACAGCTTAAGGGCTGTTCCGATTTCGCTCGCCGCTACTTTCGGAATCTCGGTTGATTTCTTTTCCTAAGGGTACTTAGATGTTTCAGTTCCCCTCGTTTGCTTCGCTATGCTATGTATTCACATAGCGATGACACTAAGTGCCGGGTTGCCCCATTCGGAAATTCCAGGATATAACGCTTGTTATCAACTCCCCTGGACTTATCGCAGATTACCACGTCCTTCATCGCCTCTAATTGCCTAGGCATCCACCGTGCACGCTTATTCACTTAACCATACAA
>JAOFNL010000189.1 GCA_028041985.1 Psychromonas sp.
TGCAAAAATGACGACAACCGTAATACGTCCAGTTGATTAACTTGTTAGCTGGCATTTATTCGCAACCAATTTAGCTGTTCATTATAAGCGAATTGATTGTAATTTGTTGAATATAAATTCATAAAACCATGCAAGTAATCTACTTTTGTAGTCTTTACATTTTCCTTTTTAGATAACTCATTTTGTAGTTCTAGCACATCAAAATGAAACTCTTCTTTGGGGAAAACCAACTCAACTTCAAACAGAGGGTTCACTTTTTGAAAATTTCTAATTTGAGAACCATAATAGCAAATTGCACGATTTACATTATTAACCGAATTTTTTTCAGATAACTTCCAAATTATAGAAGCCCCAATACTGAAACCAATTAAGGTACTAGCAGAAGTTATGGATTCCATCATTTTTAGTAAAATTGACAAATAATCTTCAAACCCAACATTCTCCATGAAGTAAGAATATGCTTCTTCTTCATCTTTAAATGCCATATCCACTCCAGCATAAGGATCGACAATAACCTTTGCATTGAGTTCTTCACTTAGCTTTACTAAAGCTGGTGTTTTACCGAAGATATCCGTAACTAAAATTATATTCATAAACCTCTGTTTTGACAGCTAACGAGGCTGTAGAATTTCTCATTTTCAGCCGCTTAATTTAAATAAAAAAACAGATTAACTTACATTTACTTGAGATTACATAGATTATTCAGTTTTCAATAAATGATTGGTTAAATTGAGGCTTAAATTGGATGATGAAGCGAATAATGAGGCGTTGGTGAGTCGAGGGTTTCCCCTTTATTTAATGCAAACTACCCCTTAACTTCTCTATATTATGAACAAGGCAATACATCTGCCACTGGGCATTCACTTTCTCTTGGCCGCGCAGCGTGAATTTATTCATCCCTTTATTCACCGTGATATTACCAAACACTGGCTCAATAGCACCAAGCCGTTTGCTATATTCTCGCCGACCAGGACTGCTGTCTATTTTCACACGCATTTTATCCGTATAAGAAACTCGTTTCTCTGCGCGATTGATTTCAAATTGCACTTGTCGACCTTGTTTAGTCGGCGCTTTACGCATGCATTGCCTCTGCAACGAGCAAACGCGACAATCTTTTAAATAGCCTGAGAAGCGCACATATTGCCGACCCGCTGTTTCAATATTATTGACACTCAACCACAACGATTTCCCTGCCGGACATTGACTGGTTAAGTTCTCTTCATCAAAGTGGAAGTCTCCACTATTAAATAACCTTGGTCGTCCTTTACTCCGTTTTAATCGCCGTTTTTCTTGCTCTGTTAAGTAAGTTTCACTTTGTTGGAATAACGGATTACGGCTTCTAAACGCAGTATCTGCCATGTAAGCATCTAGTCCAGTCGTTGCCATGAATTCAAGGTTAACTTCACTATGGAAACCACTGTCTGCGGTGAACTTAGCCGTTACAAAAGTATCGGGCGTCCCTAATTGGTCGAATTGTTGTTGAAGTTGTTCAATGGCAGGCTTTAAGGTTTGTTGCTCACCCACCGAACCCCAAGCCTGAGCTTGTAGAATGATTTAATGCTTATCATCATTAATCGCTATGCCGTTATAACCTTGAATGGTTCCTTTACTGGTGGTCATCTTCGCGCTATCGGGGTCGGTAATATTACTTTTGACTGGCGTCTTACGACTTCCCCGTTTCTCTTTGTGTGTTGCGAGGAAGGCGTTGATTTTATCTGCGCTTTTATCCAACTTTTCTTTCTGTTTTAAATCATGGTGAAGTTCATCTTCACTTAATCCGTCTTGCGCTTGATGACGCGCCAATATACGTTGACTTGCTCGACGCAACTTCGCTTGTTTACGCTCAAGCTCTTCAAAAGTGCCACTCCATTCTTTGCTCGCATTCGAACGTATCTTGCAACCATCGATGGCAAACATATTGCGACCAATCAATCCTTCTCGATCACATATCATCAATACTTGGGTAAATAACGGTTCAATTTGGTCTTTCATTTTAGCGACAAAGCCAGCAATAGAGGTGTAATGCGGTTGCTCATCTCCCGATAAACTCATGAAGGTGATATTGGTTTCACAAGCATGTGCAATGCGACGACTGCTCACTAACCCACGTGAATAACCAAACAAGATAATTTTTAACATAACCGAAGGCGGGTAAGCAGCTGCACCGCCTTTATCGTTGTCGTACCATTTATCAAAGGGACTTAAATCAAGATGTTTATCAACAATACGGGAAAGTGCATATTCAAAGGTACCGGGTAATATTTGCTGTGCAAAATCGATAGGAATGAATTTACTTTGGCAGGATAAGTCAGGTTTGTAATTGGCCATCACAGTTATCTCTGAACGAATAATAACTATTAGATCACATACGTTAAGCTCAATCAAGGTTGTTTTTATACAATGAATGATAATTAGAAAAAACGCATAAAATGCGTTTTTTGGAGAAATTCTACAGCCTCAACGCCGTTTTAAGCGGCAAATTGCTGTTGGCTAAAATAAGTGAGGCACGAACAAAAAGCCAACTGTAATTTGTCCGTCTTGAAAACCCTTGTTATGTTGCGATGACTATTTACAGAAAAAAACCAATTGTAGAATTTAAAATTAAAGAAGTATTTTTAATAACTAAGGTATTTGAAGAAAAGCCCATATACGATGCTTTTAATTCAAAATTAGATATTTCAGTTTTAGGTGGTCGATTAAAGTAGATACTTGTGATACTTGACGAGAACTCCTTTGTAACTATTTTATTACAAGGTTCCTTACCATATCTTTCATATGTACTATTGCCACTCTCTGAAATTGATAATTCTGTATCATTTGATTTGTATATATCACCCGTATTTAGATCTTTAAGAACATAAAGTATTGTTTGTGGAAACTGGTTCCATACAGAATATTGACTACCACAATTTACAAACATTGATATTGAGCCATTTATATTCAATCCTTGCTCAAGATCAGACTCTGTCGTTTCTATATTTATACCCTGGTAATCATCCAATTCTCTTGCTCCTATGCTTAAAATAATAAAAAATAAACTG
>JAOFNL010000019.1 GCA_028041985.1 Psychromonas sp.
GCTCAATCCGTTTTTAGGATGGAGAGCAATTCGTATTTATTTCGACCGACCAGATATTATGCATCCTCAATTGCGAGCACTACTTCGAGCATCTGCATTTGGCAAAATTAGAATTATGTTTCCAATGATCATCTCTGTAGATGAAGTTCGTCGACTAAAAGCTATTTTAGACTGCTTAAAATCAGATTTAACCAGCGAAGGCGTTGCATTTGATACAAACATTGAGATTGGTGTTATGATAGAAACCCCAGCGGCTGCTACCATTGCTCATCACTTAATTAAAGAAGTAGATTTTTTTAGTATTGGAACAAACGACTTAACGCAGTACACTCTAGCAGTAGATAGGGGTAATGAATTAATTTCGGATCTTTATAATCCACTTTCACCTTCTGTATTAACATTAATCAAAACAGTGATTGATGCCTCACATGCAGCAGGTAAATGGACGGGAATGTGTGGGGAGTTAGCAGGCGATGAGCAAGCTACATTATTGTTATTAGGTATGGGGTTAGATGAGCTCTCTATGAGTGCTATATCGATACCAATGGTTAAAAAAATAATCAGAAACACTAACTTTTCAGAAGCCAAAGAATTAGCAGATACCGCGCTATTAATGGCCACTGCAGCTGAAATAAAAGCATTAGTTAATGATTTCAATGATGCTAAGCATACATAAACAAATAAGTAGCTTAATCCTACTGACTTGATTTACTATATTAAAATTTGGAGTTTAACAACATGGGTTTTTTCGATTCATTAAAGAAAGCAGTTTCTGGTAGTGCACCAATATCAAATACCATCGACATCGTCGCGCCTATCTCAGGAGAAATAGTTGCGATCGAAGATGTGCCAGATGTTGTTTTTGCTGAAAAAATTGTAGGTGATGGCATTGCTATCAGACCGACAGGCAACAAAATGGTTGCTCCTTGTGCAGGTGAAATCGGTAAAATTTTTGAAACTAATCATGCTTTTTCCCTAGAATCAGATACAGGCATCGAACTATTTGTTCACTTCGGTATCGATACGGTTGAGTTGAAAGGCGAAGGTTTTACTCGTATTGCGCAAGAAGGGCAAAAAGTAAAAGCTGGTGATACTATCATCGAATTTGATCTTGAGTTATTAACTTCTAAAGCTAAATCGATTCTGACGCCAGTTGTTATCTCAAATATGGATGAGATTAAAGAACTTAAAAAAATGAGTGGAACAGTCGTTGCTGCAACAGATACTATTTTAAAAATAGTTAAATAATCCCCTTTCACCTAAAAGAGTTACTGATGTAGCTCTTTTAGGTATTTTCTCTTTATCTTAAGTTTTTCTTATTGCCCCTTCCTTGATACAATTGATTATTATTTTTAATCTACTGTATAAGCACTCTCATGAAAACGATAATGTATGGTATCCCTAATTGCGATACGATAAAAAAAGCTAAAAAATGGCTCGATGACAATAATATTCCCTTTTCTTTTCACGACTATCGCAAAGATGGCTTAGACGCTGAATTAGTTGAACAATTATTCCTAACATCAAACTGGGAAGAGTTACTCAACAAACGAAGTACAAGTTACCGCTCACTAACAGACCAACAAAAAGAAACGCTTAGTGAAAATACCATTAGCGAACTATTTGTTGAATTCCCAACCTTAATTAAACGCCCTCTTGTTATCCATCAAGGTGTTGCTATTGTTGGATTTAATCAAAAAAATTACCAAGCGTTTTTTATTGCATAAGGAAATATAATGAGTCACTCCCCTGTTGTTACATTATTAGAAGATTTAATCAGCCGACGTTCAGTAACGCCTGAAGATGCTGGTTGCCAAGACTTATTAATTTCTCGTTTAGAAAAACTAGGTTTCGTTTGTGAAACAATGGAGTTTGAAGATACATTAAACCTATGGGCAAGACGAGGCACAGAAGCCCCATTATTTTGCTTTGCAGGCCATACAGATGTGGTGCCTACTGGCCCAGAAAGTAAATGGAAAACTCCCCCTTTCGAACCAACTATTATCGACGGTATGTTATACGGTCGCGGTGCGGCAGATATGAAAAGTGGGATCGCTTGTTTCATGCTGGGTTTAGAAGCTTTTATCAACGAGCATCCTGACCATAAAGGGTCGATTGCTTTACTGATCACCAGTGATGAAGAAGGTCCATTTATCAATGGTACAACACGTGTTATTGATGTATTAGAAGCAAGAAATGAAAAAATTGATTATTGTATTGTCGGTGAACCATCAAGCACTAATCATGTTGGGGACATTATAAAGAATGGTCGCCGAGGCTCATTAACTGCAGATATCACCTTAAAAGGTACACAAGGTCATGTTGCTTATCCTCACCTAGTGAACAACCCAATCCATTTTGCTATGCCAGCGTTAACAGAGTTAGTAGAAACTGAATGGGATAAAGGTAATCAATATTTCCCTGCAACTAGCTTTCAAATTACTAATTTCAACTCAGGTACTGGGGCAAGTAATGTAGTACCTGGTGAAGCGGTTGTACAATGCAACTTTCGCTATTCTACTGAATTAACAGCAGATATGATCACTGAAAAAGTAGAGAGCATTTTAAACAAAGCAGGTTTTGAATATGACGTTCATTGGACTTACAATGGGCAACCTTTCATTACAGAGCCAGGATCATTAACCGAAGCTGTGTCACAAGCTATTTTAGCAACCAATGGCATTAGAACAGAGTTATCAACTAGTGGTGGTACATCGGATGCACGATTCATTGCCCCAACAGGAGCTCAAGTTGTCGAATTAGGCCCAATCAACGCAACCATTCACAAAGTTAACGAGTCAACGAATATTGCACAACTTGATGAATTAGTTGATATCTTCAAACTTACTCTAAAAAACTTATTAGTATGACCTTCATTGGCATGACGCCAGAGCAATTAACGGGACAAGTGCAAACTCATCTCGTTGAATTTGCTCCGAATAGGTTGCTACACAAGCAGGTTGTTAATGACTTTAACGGCCTGCAGCAAGCAGCTAAAAATCAAGGCTTTACGCTACACATAGCAAGTGCATTTCGAAGTTTTGAGCGTCAATTAAACATTTGGAATAATAAGTATTCAGGTGTAGTACCGATTT
This sequence comes from Psychromonas sp., assembly GCA_028041985.1. GTDB lineage: Bacteria > Pseudomonadota > Gammaproteobacteria > Enterobacterales > Psychromonadaceae > Psychromonas. Next base: position 3,096 of record JAOFNL010000019.1, read on the forward strand.
TAGATAAAAATGAAGTTGCCATTGATATGACTAAAGTCACTGAACAAGAAAAGCTATATCACCTATTACATTGGTCAGCTCTCCCATCGGCTAGTCGTCATCACTGGGGGACTGATATTGATGTTTACGATCCAACATTATTACCGAAAGGTCAGTCGCTACAGTTACAAAAAAGTGAATATTTAACTGGAGGATATTTCTCAGAGTTAACCGACTGGTTGAGCCATAATATCCACCAATATGGGTTTTATAGACCCTATAAACAGGATCAAGGTGGCGTTGCTCAAGAGCCTTGGCACATTAGTTATGCACCGTTAGCCGTCGGTTTTTTATCACAACTGGATTTAGATCTTATTTCGGACACACTAATCAATCATTCAGTACTTGGAAAATCGCTAATTTTACAAGAGTTGCCTACTATATATGAACAATATATATGCAACATTAGCCAAGATTAGTCATTTTTAAGGAACTATTATGTCTGAACGTCGTAAGTTTTCACGAGTTAATTTTCAAGGCTCCTGCTCTCTCATCTTTGACAAACCTAAAGAGCACCACGATTTTGAAGCCTTGTTAGTCGATATATCCCTCGATGGTGCCTTGATTTCTATTCAACCAATCGTCGTTGACCTAGAAGAAGAGTTAGTACAATTGCACTTAACCCTTGAAGGTTCAGATATAGAATTAGTGTTAAACGGTTTTGTTTGCCATCAACAAGAAGCTCTTTTAGGTGTTCAATTTACTAAACTAAGTATTGAGACAATTACTCACTTAAAGCGTTTAATTGAGCTGAATTTAGGCGATACTAAGAGTATGAACCGTGAATTTTCAGAATTGATTGAGCAACATATTGCGAATGTAAATACATAAGAAGTTTAGTTTTTGCAATTAAATAATCGCTAGCAGATAAACCGCTGAAATATTAATTGCAACGTCCAATGTGCAGTTAATGACTGCACATTAATATCAAATGTTATGCAAATTAATTTAATGGAAGTACAGAATTAATCTTTAAAGTTATTGAATTGGAATCCCATCCCTAAATCAGATTCTTTCACTAAACGCATTGCTTGTTGTAAATCATCTCGTTTTTTACCAGTCACACGTAACTGCTCACCTTGGATAGCCACTTGCACTTTAATTTTGCTGTCTTTAATCAACTTTACTAATTTTTTAGCCGTTGGTTGATCAACACCCACTTTAAATTTTATTGTTTGAGACCAAAACTTTCCTGATTGATCGCATTTTTCTGGATCCATCGCTCGTGTATCCACACCTCTTTTTACCAGATTCCCTCGTAACATATCGCGTAATTGTGTAATTTGCATATCAGCCTCAGCTTCCAATTTCACAACTTCTTTGTTCAAAGTTACAGATGCTTTTACACCACGGAAATCAAATCGAGTCATTAATTCACGACTTGTATTTTCAGTGGCATTTTTTACTTCTACTAAATCAATTTCTGACACGATATCAAATGAAGGCATTTTTATTTCCTTTAGGTACGATTAAAATAATGAATGCTGAATTTACCAGAAAACACAATCTGCATCCATAGCCATCATATCTGATAGTAAGCTGTATTGTTGCTTGTATCTTATAATACAAATTAGCATAATGTTTTTTTTAGGGGAGAATTATGATACAAATTATTGGTGCGGGTGCGATCGGTTGTTTATGGTTAGCAAAAATTCAGTTATCTGGAAGTAAATGTCACCTTGTTTCTAGAATGCAAAGCTGTTTGCCTCACCTCACTTTTACTGACTTAAATGGACAAATACATAATCTAACAATCTCCCATGGTAATACTCTTCTTCATTTAAATCCCAACCACAAAGCAAGCACCCTTTTAGTTTGTGTGAAAGCGCAACATGTTCTTTCTGCTCTATTAATGCAAAAACAATATATAAACCCGCAGCAAATCATCATATTAATGCATAACGGTTATGGCAGTGCTGAAGAAGTCATTAAACACTTTCCTAATAACACCATCATTTGTGCGACCACTGCGAATGCAAGCTTATTAAACAGTCCTCTCAATATCACCCAAACTGGTGCCGGTTATAGTTATTTGGGAATGTTTAAAACTGGCAAAGATAAGTGCAATCCTCCAGACGCGATTACGCCATTGCAGCGAGCACTCCCCGATACTGAATGGAGTGACGATATCATTCAAAAGTGTTGGTTAAAATTGATCATCAATGCAGCAATAAACCCCCTTACAGCGATTCATCAAATAAAAAATGGGCAGCTTAATGAACATCAATTTACTATGTTAACGGATAAAATTATCACAGAAGCATTTACGGTAGCACTGAAAGAAGGGTTTGACTTTAAATTAGCAGACTTGAAAAATACAGTACAAAAAGTGATTAATGCAACGGCAGAAAATTACTCTTCCATGAATCGCGATATTTTTTATCAGAGAGAAACTGAAATTGAATTTATTAATGGATATTTGATAAAAAAGGCACGACAATATCGAATTGAAGTGCCTCTTATAAATTCACTTTACGCTCAAATTAAAGAGTTGGAGAGTCGCTTACCAACTCCTGTAAATACTCTGTAACATGACTATTTAATTTATCCTGTAAGCGAGTGTCTAATAACTCTTTTTGTTTTGCAGAAACTTTAATCGGCCAGCGTTTTCGACTGATCACTTGCCCCTCTTCTGTAATAGTTAATTCATAACTTCCACGCAACCAATACCAATCATTAATAAAAGCAGGTTCGAGCACATCGATACTTGCAGTAAGTTGTAAATTAGATTCAGGGACCACTTTCATCCCTAATGAAGCTAATCCAGCTTGTAAAGACTGATTAGACGGACTTTCAGCATTAACACTGATACTGAGTTGGGCTAACTTTTGTTTTATTAATAGTTCAATTTCTTGGTTAGAAATATCATTTGGAATGCCACTACCACTGATATGTGTTAATTGAAAATCAGCCATTTTTCTTGTGATCTGTTCATCTCTTGCCATTCGTAATGCATTTAAGGCTAAGATAGAATTGGGTGAGACATTGATACTGTAATCGATCAATTTAGCTGTATTTTTATCTAACTCTATAATTATTTCACTTAGTCTTTGAGCAGCAGTACGTCTTGGCAATACTGCTAAAGCGTAATATTCACCCTTTGGACTTAACCAGCTTTCTTGTATTTCAACACCTTGAATCACTTGTTCTGATTCAGTTTCAATATTTCGCTGTAAAGTCGTGGAGCTTTCCATTGTGACACCTAATGCACTTTCGGCTTTCACAGCTTCAGTTAACGTCTTACTTTCTGCTCGCACATTGACAGAAAAAGTTTCAGTTAAATTGGCAACCGCATTCTTACCTGCTCGAGTTCGATTAGGCCCCTCTCCAATGGCCGTTAAATAATCATTACTTGGGTATTTTGCGTCAACATTATCTATCCAGTTTGGACGTTCAAGCTGTGCTTTTTCTACTTCGGTAGACGCACACCCGCTGAAAAAGAGTATTGATGAAATAATAAATAATCCAAGCTTTTGAGGTTTCATAAATTTTCCTTAACAAATATTTTGATAAAGCCTACTGCTGATAATGAAAAACCGTATCAGTTAAGCTAGAAGCTAAAAACACAAATTGTTGAGCACCCTCTAAGTTGATAATACTGTCGGGTTTATTAGTAGTTGAAATAGTGACGTTATTTACATTTGTCTCAAAATAACCAAATTGAATATTAGCAGGTAGCATATTCCAGCTACGTACATCTGCGACTTCACTTAATACAGTTGCAATGTTGAGGAGAGCCCCTGCAAAAGCATCTTTTTTTGTCGCTTCTTCCACCACTTTATATTTAGATACGGCACGAGTCGTAGTGAGTATTAAAATAGAGGGATATTCTTTGTCTAAATCCTCTCTCGCTAAGAGATCAATATTTTCAACTACAGTACTGCTTGTTATTTGCTGCCCATCATTAATATCCAGTTTTTGCGGTCGATAATTGAGAGGAGGATAAGCAGGCATAGAGATTCGAATCAGTTGTTCACCATTGTAACTAGGTACCATGATACTTTTTTCTATCTTATTTGAAACGACACCATCAAAATAAAGGCCAAAAATCTGCTTATTGGATTGTGCAAGTTTGACTAATTGAGGAAACTTTTTACTATATTCAGTATATTGAGCATCATTTCCCATTTTATAACTCATACGCAATAAACCAAGCTTTACACCTTCCGGCAATGGCATGTTACGTTGATTTAATACTTTTTCAGTGAATTGATAGCTGATAAAGGAGTTAGAACGTTCATCCAATAATTCATAAATAATGGCAGAGAGCAGGTGTGTTTCAGCAAGTTGCCCATGTAATTGTTCACCATCAGCTAGCTTTTTCATTGTGATATCAGCTTGTAGCATTTCAACACGAGCACCTTCAATATCGTTGTTAAATAAATAACTTAAAGCCAACATATTATGCACCATGACGCGATCCGTAGGATAACCACTATAGCGTCTAAATGTTTCATTCACGGTTCCTGCAGCCACATTTTCAGACACTGAAATAGCTTCCAGTAATTGCATCTCTTTTTTTGCACGTGATAAAGAAATTATTGCGCTTTCAAAGTCACCAGTAATTAACTGTAAATAACCAACATTAAGATCATATTGTGCTATATCAGTATCGTCTGGAGTCGTTTGTTTTAGCGTAGCAAGAATAGATGCCGGAGGTTGTTGTCTAAGCTGATTTGCAAGTTTATTGTTATTATGTTGTTGAAGGGAGCAGCCGGAGAGTGACAATAATAAAATAACAAAAAATATTTTTGGCATGACTTTCCCATTTTAAAATCAGATAGGCTCGGCTTCGAGCCCATCTGTCATTCATTCAATGCAAATATAAGTCGCATTTATCATTAATATGGATTTACTAAAACTATCCATAGTGATGGTAATAGAGACTTATCCTCGAATTTTGCTATTGGAAACGAGCTTTTTAATTTTCTTCTCACCAACCCAAACTTTACGATTATCTTTAATACTAATTAATTCTAAATTAACTTGATAGAAACGCACTTGCGTCGAGCCATCAACATCAATAATCGTATTGATCTGACCTTGCATCATAAAATCGGCACCATATTCTTGCCCCATCTCTTTACGTGTCGCTTCAGTTGCATTTAAGTCTTGATCAGCACGTTCATCACGGATCTCTTGACGACTAGTGGCACTCGCAACAAATTGTACATCGCCAGAATTGATTAGCTCACGTTCAATGTTCGCAATAAAAGTATTGGTATTAATATGTTCATGGCTTAAATTTTTAATTCGACCAACGATAACTGTCGGCTGTGTGCCATTTTGTTTTACAAAATTGGTGATCCATGCGCGTGACAATGCATCATCAACCATTTCACGAGCGACAAGTTGTGAATCGGTATCATTCCAAGCACCACTTAAATCGACCTCTTGTTGCGCATCTAAACGCTCTACCGTTGTAGAACAAGCCGTTAATAAAAGACTCGTCATTAATACAACCCAAAATCCCAATTTTATTTTCATCGTAAACCTCAATTTAAAAATGATAACTATATTTTAAGTAGAATTGACCACCAGTGAGTCATTTTGTTCATTATAGCAACAAACTAGTATTAACTAATTAATTTGCCTAACTTTTTTCCACCCAACAAATGTAAATGAATGTGATACACCTCTTGTCCACCATCGTGATTACAATTCATTATTAAACGATACCCAGATTCAGCGATACCTTCCTGTTTGGCTAATTGTTTAGCAACGGTATACATTTTACCGATTAAGAATTCATCCTCAATTTCAATATCATTTGCTGTTGGGATCAATTTATTAGGGATAATCAAAATATGTATTGGCGCCTGTGGGAAGATATCACGAAATGCCGTTACGTATTCATCTTGATATAACGTATCCGAAGGGATCTCTTTATCAATGATTTTTCTAAAGATAGTTTCTTCTGCCATGTTCGCCTCTTAAATTTAAATTTATACCAAAATAGTTCATTTTATTTGTTGCTTACAATTCCACTATCGCACCTTTGCCAATACCTTCATAGGCATAAACAGTCACTAAGTTATCACCTTCTTCGGACTTAATAGTTTCACAGATAAAACGAGCTAACTCTTCGACAGTGGTATCATTATTCAATACTTCACAACGACTAGCTGGCATCAACAATTCAAAATAACCTTGTGGTGCATGATAGGCAGAACAGTGTAAAGGTACAGTCTGTTTTGCAGTATGAAAAGAAAGTTCTTCTCTTTCTACTACATCCTCTTCACTGGCGAGATAAATATCTGACCAACGCATTGCCCATTTCTCAACCCATAAATCACTGTATTCGCCATTGATAAAAATATCAATTTTAGAACGGTGTCCATGTGCAATTCGCTGGCAGTTACCATTATGCTTTTTTAAACCATGCGTATAATGATAATAAGGTGTTGATATTACTTCAGGACGCAGTTTTATGGATAAACCTGTTACGTTTTTAGGCAGTTTAATTAACACAACCTGCTCTAAATACGTTTCTAATAATTCAATGTTAATCGTTTCACTTTCTAATAAACAATAGGCTTGATGTGGACTTTTGAGTTGAATAATACTTTTATCCTTCAACACATAATCAACTTGTGTACGTTGATGCTCTAATGTGACGGTACAACGTGAAGAGGCATGAGGAACCAATAATTTATGATCCACTTCTGCATCGATGATCGCTTTAATCTGTTTTTTAACTAATGAGAAGTCTAAGATCATTGATTGTTCATTAAGTTGACCATCTAACACAACATCAACTTGATAACTTTCACCGACAAAACCACGGGTTTCATCTAAATAAGTGGCGTCTATCACCGTTAAATCTCGTACAAATAATTTCATTAATTTTGTCTCTTATTGTCTGCCATTAACATGCAATATTAAAATGGCGCTTTAGTGTCATCAGTCTCTGCAATAACCAAAACACTCTCTTTAGATTCTATGAGCGCGTCACGTTTTAATTGTTCACGTAAATTTGGTGGAATACCTTGAATAGTTAATGTATCAGAAGCTTCATCATACTTGATTGAAGTGCCTAAATGCTTTTGGTCAAAACTGATACTCATGCCACCGCCTTGACCTACATATTTGGTTAATTTTCTGACTAATGAACGATCCGCTGGAAAGTTTTCTTCTAATTGATAATCTTCACTGACAAAGTCATAAAAACTACCTTCTAAACTTGACGCACTAGCAAATTCTTCTGATAAAGAGGATAAATCAATATCTTGGCCTTCTTTCAATTGTTCTTTGCAGTAATTAAAAGTGACTTCTCTGACTTCTTGTTTTTTCTCAGTGGGTAGTTCTTGTTTTTCACAAAATTCTTCAACAGCTTTCAATAACCCTTGATTTTGAACCTTGGCATCAAAACCTTCTTTTGCCCCCATAAAATCTAAAAAGAAGTCTGAGACTTTGCGTCCAACGCGCCCTTTAATAAATGAGATATAGCGGTTAGCTTCTGGATCACGCTTTAACAAGGTTAAGTCAATACGCGCAACTAATTGAATTTTACTGGTTTCAATGTGTTGACTCACTTGTAGTTCTAAATTTTCGTTAACGCTAATAGATTGATTATTTTGTAATAAGGCAACCAGTAAATAGTCACTGGTTGTCCAACTATATTTACTAATCAGTAAAACACCCTCTTCAGCAAAGTCATGTTTTTTCAATTCATCAGCCAATCGACCTGCAGCTTGCTGTGAAAAACTCACAAAGTCTAATTCCCCATCTTGCTCTTCTTTTAATGCGCGTTGAAATAGAGGTGATTTTTCAGATTCATCAGCAAAGTAAGCATAGGCTTTATTAGATTTACTTTGATAGTTACGGTGTAAGTCCATCACAAACTGTTCAATAGAAGGTGATATAGGTAACTCACCTTCGCGCATTTTACATTGTAGCTCCCCTTCGCTGTTATAATTTAAAGAGTGTAAAATGATATTAGTAGCAGAAACGTTCATAGCAAGAGTGACCTTTTGAAAGCGAGTTAACTTGTTAGTAAATTATACACAGCACAAATAATCTTGAAACAGGAAATCTTAGATTAATGATATGATTAACTTTTATAATTCTAGCTGTTAAGTGATTGGTATAATAATGTCAGTGGGGTATCATAGCGCAATTATTATCCCTTAATTAGAAGTTTATTATGCCAATTCAATCAAAATACTCTAGCCAAAAAATTGAAACGATTCTTGACCAGGTAATGGAAGTTTTACATGATAACGATGTGTCAGTCGATTTAAGTTTGATGACATTAGGTAATTGCATCACTCACGTGATCAACAGCCAAGTACCCGTTGCACAACGTCAGGTCATTACTGACAAGTTCGTGAAAGCATTAAGTGCCTCCATCAACACGAAAGACAAATAACCCCATGGTTGAAACAGGTCATAAGTATTACGACAATGTCGCTAAGCAAATTGCATGGGCGCACTGGTTTACTTTTTTTAATATCGTCGCTATTTCATTAATTAGTTTACGTTATATTGCATACTCAGGTTTATCAGATTCTAGCTTAGGTATCACGTATCAATTTATTAGCCTTATTGGCCACTTCAGCTTCTTGGCTGCGGTTGTGTTTGGCATTCTATTATTTCCCTTAGCCTTTGTGATATCCAATAATTTAGCTTACAGGCTAACTTCAATTTTAATTGCGACTATTGGAATTGCTTTTTTAATTGTCGACACACAAATATATCGATTGTATGGTTTTCACTTAAACCCTCTCATTTGGCAGTTTTTACAAAAACCAGAGCAAGTAGAAGCGATTTATTCCATAAACCTACACTATATTTCTATCCCTATCATTTTTGGGTTAGAGGTCCTTTTTTCTTTCTATTTATGGAAAAAAGTACGCAATATTCAATCGAAACATATTGGTAAACCCATTGCTTTATTTTTATTATCCGCCTTTGCGCTAACCCATCTTATTTTCATGTGGGCTGATGCGACGCAATATCGTCCAATTACATTTCAAAAATCTTTATATCCATTGTCTTATCCGATGACTGCTCGAACATTCTTAACCAAGCAAGGATGGTTAGATAAAGACAAACTTCAAAAAAATAAATTAGGTGAAAATGGCACAACTCAACAACAACTGAATTATCCTCTTGAAACATTAACCTTTTCAAGTAAAAATGAGAGTGCTGATTTCAATATATTATTCATCAATATAGAGTCCTTGCGAGCGGATATGCTGAATCCGCAAAACATGCCAAATCTTCAAAAATTAAGCCAACAAGGTACTAATTTTAAAAAACATTTCAGTGGCGCGGATAATAATAAACAAGGTGTTTATAGCCTGTTTTATAGTTTACCAAATAGTTATTGGGATACCGTAACGGATAATCATATTTCCCCAGTATTCATTGATAAAGTAGTACAAGATCAACGTCATATTGGCCTTTTTTCTAGTATTGGTATGCTACATCCGCAGTTTTTACAGAGTAGTTTTAGTCAGTTGAAAAACATACCTAATGTTTATTATTCAAAAACTGAAAATAACAACCAAGTTATCCAACAATGGAATAAGTGGCTTACCGCACAAAAAAATAATAAACCATGGTTTAGCTATATTTACTTAGAGCAAAAAAACCATTATTTATTCACCAAAAAACATAAAAAACCAATATCAGAACAAAGTAAAGATTTAGCATTATATCAATCTCAGGTCTTTACCATTGATAATCAAATACAAAGTTTGGTTGATACATTAAAAAAACAAAAACAGTATGATAAAACCATTATTCTTATAACTGGTGCTAATGGACTATCATTTAACAACCAAAACAGTAGCGACGCGAGTTTAATTAATAACTCTCATGTGCCAATGGTTATTCTCTGGCCTAATAAAACACCACTAGAAATTGAAAGAATGACGAGTCATGCAGATATCATTCCTACGTTTATGAAAGGTGTTTTTTCTATTGATAACGACAATACGACCTATAGCAGTGGTTTAGATTTATTTTCTAATAACAATCGCCAATATGTTTTATCTGGGGATCAAAATAGTTACATCATTTACGAAGCGGATAAAATCACTCAATTTTCACGCAATGGAGATATTAATATGATTGACTGGCAAGGAAATAGAGTAAATTCAACTAAAGAAAATTCTGAATTTGACATCACTTTATTGATTGATGTTTTATCCACATTACGCCGTTTTAATCAAAATTAGCCTACCTCTTAATAGATATTTAATGAGGGGCAGTGTCCCTCATCACTTTCCCTTTAAAAAATCTTATTTCTAACTTTATATTTTGATATTTCTCATTTCCCTTAACGAAATCTAATGCTATGTTATTTACATGGTTAAGGTTTACATCACAAAGTACGCTTATTTAAAAAAGCAAAAAAGTACGTGGTTCTTAACCTAATAGTGACAAGGTTGTTACTATTGATCTAACACGGGAATAACTATTATGACTAGATTAGCTTATGAAGCGACAATTCGTCTTGAAAATGAACTAAACCTTTTTTCTGATAATATTTACCAGGAAAAAAGTAAATTAGCAGGCGTAGTTGAGCACTACCAAAACAGAAAATTGGTCGAAGCATTTAATGCTAACTTCCTTTGTAATACTGCTGTAAACGTAGGATTACTTCTGTGTTTGGCTAATTGGTTAATATAAAGTTTAAGGAAACTTAGACACATGCCTTTGATAAAACCGATATTCTCTGAGCTTATCGGTTTTATTTTATCAATTGCAACATTGTAACCTCAGCTTTAAATTCAATATTCCTTCATCACTGCAATTTCCTCTCCAAATGGAGCTTTTTACATTTCTAGGCAACTGGAGCTAAAGCCTATCATTTTGTACTAATGACAGAGGATCTCATTATTTGTTGAAATATTAGCCCACTCACAATCATAGAAAGACCAATTAATGTTGAGGAATGTATAGTTTCTCCGATGATATAAGCCAATAAAACCAATGAGATAAAGGGAGATATGAAAATTAAGGTGCTGATTTTTGCCGTGTTATCCGTTGCCTTAAGCGCAGATAACCAAAGCACAAAGGTAATCCCCATTTCAAACAATCCCACATAACTCGCCGCTAACCAGCCTTGAATGCTTTTATCCCAACTCCCCCCTTCGTATAGGCACAATCCAATAGAAAAAGGTAAGGCGACTAAAAACCCCAATAAAAGACCAACAACAGGATCAGCTTTATTCTTAGCGTTTAAAATCCAATATCCAGCCCAAAGTAAAGTAGAAAATAGAGCTAAAGACACACCTAATGGACTATCAAACTCTAATGCTAAAACATCCCCTTTCGTCGCAATGACAAGCACTCCAGAATAGCCTAAAAAACAAGCGACCCAATCTTGAAAACGAACTTTTTGACCTAAGAATAATGCAGCCATTAAGGTCAATGTAATAGCCCAACTATAATTTAATGGTTGAGCTTGAGATGCGGGTAATAAATCATAAGATTTAAATAGGATCAAATAATATGCAAGCGGATTGATTAACCCCAACAGCAAGTAATACAAAGGTCTCGAGAAAAAGACCATTGATAATTGATTCAATTTCCCTTGCAGATAACAGATGATGATTAATGCTATTGAAGAAGAAAAAATAGCAACGCTGAGCATCTGAATCGGGGTGAATTCTAATAGAGTCAATTTAAATGCCGTGGCTACGGTTGACCATAACAAAACAGCAGCAAGTCCCAGCATTAATGCGCGCTTTTCATTCTTCATTACTTAATAATTATTCCTATTGGGTAAAGCTGTACTAGGTCTCGGCTTAACACGATAAACCAGTTTCGGAATGTATTCAGGAAGCTAATAACTAACTTCTCAGTTCAGCTAAATATCATTAACTTACTTAGCCAGCATCCTAAAAGTGTGATCTAGATGCTGAGTAGTTATCTTAATTTTGTTACAGTAATCAAATATTGAGAAAATTAACATTACTTTTAAAAATTAACACAGTTTCAAAATAGGGTCATGTTATTTCAACTTTAGTGCAGAAAAATTGCATTTCTCATTGTTATCCTCTCACAAAAATTTAACTAAAACTCAAGGAGAAAACATGAAGTTAGTAAAAAGGATTTCATTAGTCGTAGCCTCAATTTCAGTATTAGGTGCGATTTCAACAGCAAGCGCAGATCAGCTTGATGATGTCATCAACCGTGGAACGTTAAATTGTGGCGTTGTACTAGATTTCCCACCAATGGGTTATACAGATAAAGATAATAAACCAGCTGGTTTTGATGTTGATTACTGTAACGATTTAGCAAAAGCGATTGGCGTGAAATCAAATGTCATCAACCTCACATGGGGTGATAGAATACCTTCATTAATTTCAGCTAAAACAGACGTTGTTATTGGTTCAACTTCAGATACATTAGAACGTGCTAAATCAGTCGGTTTCACTTATCCGTACTTTGTTTTTAAATTCCAAGTATTATCTAAGAAAGGTGTAAAAATGGCATCTTTTGATGATCTAAAAGATGTGAAAGTAGGTGCCGCATTAGGTACAACTTACGAAACAGAATTTTTTGCATATGCTGATGCACAAGGATGGGGAAGAGATAATTACACTTCTTTCAAATCTGAAAATGATGCATTCTTAGGTTTATACCAAGGTAAAATTGATGCATTAATCTCAACCAACACAAATATAGCGACAAAACTAGCGTCAGGACAGTTCGATGACTTTGTTGCCGGCCCTTATATCCCTAATTATGATGATGTAGTAGGTATTATCACTAAACGAGATCAATTAGCTTGGATCAACTACCTTAATCTATTTTTAGATCATCAAATTAGAGATGGTCGTCTAGATGAATTACACGTAAAACACTTTGGTACGCCAGTATCACCAGCGATGATCCAATCGTTAAGAGACAATAAATAATTAATTGCCTCACTTTATCTCCTTCCACTTAGTGGCTGGAGATAAAGCCTCACTATATTACCCATAAACAACCATACTCAACCAAAATCAAAAAAAATTTAAATGAAAATTAATACAATATATTAAATTCTATTAGTATGAATATTTAAACAAAAAGATCTGTGCATATCAGTCATACTGCTAATCAAGAATAGAAGCCGCGAGCATATAAAATAGAAATAGCACGATTTTTTTATATTAATTAACTACCATTTGAAGCATTGGAAGAGGCTTACGAAGAGGATATATGGACAATTATGAATTTCACTGGAATGTAGTAATAGATGCATTACCACAACTGTTAACAGGTGCATTTACCACCATTCATGTTTCCGTTTTATCAATGCTATTAGGTATCGTCATTGCAGTACTGTTAGCATTAGGGAAAATGTCTAGTTCAAAAGCTTTTTACTTTATATCCGACGTCTGGATAGAAATAGCAAGAAACACGCCTGCCCTTTTCCTTATCTACATGGCTTACTTTGGATTAGGAGCGTATGGCATACACCTTAGCCCTTATTTATCGGTACTTTGCGCATTAATATTTATCAATGCGGGCTACTTAGCTGAAACATTCAGAGGTGGATTTCAATCAATCCCTCAAACGCAATACAGTGCAGCAAAATCGCTCGGAATGAATAATGTAAAAGTGTATCGCTATGTTATTTTACCGCAAATGTTCAGAAGAATTTATCATCCAATGACCAACCAGTTTGTTTGGTCAATATTAATGAGTTCTCTAGGTATATTGGTAGGCATGGATGAACTATCGGGTGAAACACAACGATTACAATCGACATCATTTAGAACATTAGAATTCTTTATGGTTGCTGCGGTAATGTATTTTGTGATCACTAAATTAGTTTTATTTACTTCAAGTTTAATTGCGAAAAAAGTATTTAAAGGGGAGCTTTCATAATGAATTTATTTACTCCTCTATCCTGGAATGACACTGGTTTTATATTAACAGGCATTTTAAATACTGTTTATATCTCAGTTGTTGCTATTCTCGTGGGTAGTTTGCTAGGTCTATTAGTCGGTTTTATAAGAGCTGAGTCCAATAAAACCATCAATGTAGCCATAGGTGCATTCTTAGATACTTTAAGATCAGTCCCCTTAATTATTCAGTTGATCTTATTTACTACTTTTATTGGTGTAATGGGTTACCCCCTTTCTCCATTTGTAGCAGGTTCAATTATTTTATCCCTTTATACTATGGCTTTCATGAGTGAAGTATTTAGAAGTGGATTTGATAGTGTGCCTGAATCAATGGTAAAAGCAGCTAGATCTTTAGGAATGAACTATTTGCAAACCATCAGATACATCAGAATTCCCATTGGAGCAAGAGCTGTATTTCCCTCTTGGTTAGGCGTAGCTCTCAGTGTCATAAAAGACTCTGCACTGGTTTCCGTGATTGGGTATATGGAATTACTTCGAACAGCAGAACAATTAATATCAAGAACGCAACAGCCCCTAATGATACTGATAGGTGTCGGTTTATTTTACTTTATGATCTCTTATCCACTGTCGCGCTATGGTAAATATGTAGAAAGGAAAATGAAAATATGATTGAAATAAAAGGTGTTCATAAATCATTTGGTGATTTAGAAGTCTTAAAAGGTATCGATTTAACCGTTAACCGTGGTGAAGTAGTGAGTATCATTGGTGCAAGTGGTAGTGGTAAATCCACCCTTTTATATTGTATTAATGCTATTGAAAGCATCAATAGTGGCAATATTATTGTCGATGGTGTCGATGTACATAACAAGAAAACAGATATCAATGAATTAAGACAAAATTTAGGCATGGTATTCCAACAATGGAATTCATTCCCACATCTAACCGTATTAGAAAATGCAGCACTTGCCCCACAGGTTGTTAAAGGGTTTAGCAAAGAAAAAGCAGAAGCGATTGCGACCAAAGAGCTTAATCATGTGGGCTTGGGTGACAAATTGCATGAATACCCAACCAAAATGTCTGGAGGACAACAACAACGATTAGCTATTGCTCGAGCATTAGCAATGGAACCACCATACATGTTGTTCGATGAAGTAACATCAGCACTAGACCCAGAATTAGTAGGTGAAGTGTTAGACACACTGAGACTGCTTAGAGATGACGGCATGACCATGATTTGTGTTACTCATGAAATCGCTTTTGCAAAAGAAGTCTCCGATAAAGTTGCCTTTTTCCATCAAGGTTTGATAGAGGAGATTGGTACTCCTGAAGAAGTCTTGGACAACCCACAAAAAGAGCGAACACAGCAATTTTTAAGTAAAGTACTTTAAAAAAATCAGCACTAAACGACCAATAT
>JAOFNL010000190.1 GCA_028041985.1 Psychromonas sp.
TCTTAACTGATCGGCATTAGGCGCTTACTCCTCCATTTTAATGGTTTTTAAAGCACTATACCCGTTATCGTTCAAGGTGCTTTGTTCAGTCGTTAGCTTGGACTTCAAATCAAGGCGCCACATGATGATAATGGCTAGTCCTTATCGAAGGTTACAACGTAGAGTTGGTTTTCAAGCTAACGGGGATATATTTCAGCGTTTTCACTTTGTGAATGAAACAATCCCATATCGTGTAATATCATCAATACACAAGGCACAACAATCGATGCCAACAAGGTTGTCGCAATCAAACCAAATGCAATACTCGCCACCAAAGGGATCAAAAATTGAGCTTGTGTGCTTGATTCACTCAATAAAGGTAATAACCCTGCTAACGTGGTTAAAGAGGTAATAAAGATCGCTCTAAAACGTGCTTTTACTGCGTGAATGCAAGCAAGTATTAAGTTAGGTTCTTTGTTTATATTTTCTTTCACAAAGTTGACTAATAAAATGTTGTCATTAACCACAATACCGGCAAGCGTTGCAAAGCCAACAAGACTAGGGATCGTTAAGTCTAATCCTAATGCCATATGACCCCAGACAACTCCTATCCAACCCATTGGTATCGCCAACATAACGGCAATTGGCTGAACATAGCTTTTAAATAAAAACGTCAAGATAAGATAGATGCCTATAATACCAATAGTAAAGAACTGCACTAAAGAAGTTCCTGTATCTGCACTTTCTTTATCTTGCCCTTGAGAAATGAAACTGATTTCAGGGTGTTTTTGTTTAGTCTCTTTTACAAAGTCGCTGTTAAATTTTTGCATGATTTCTCGTGCGTTAGCGATGTTAGTGTCAATATTTGCTTTAACTGTAATGGTGTTGACGCCATTCACTCGTTGAATGCGAGAGAATGCGCGTGTTTGCTCAAATTCAGCCACGCTTGATAGAGGAATAAGACGTCCATTTGATGCAGTGACCGCTAAGTCTTGTAGATCTTGCAAACTTGCATTTTGAGTAAATTCATCCACTCGGACTGCGATATCAATTGTTTCTCCATTTTGCTGAACATTTAAATTAGTACTGCCCTTGAGTGCACTACGTAAAGTCGATGAAACTTGATAAGCATTGACACCGAGCACGCCTGCATTGTCTTTTAAACTGATGCTAAATTCATTACGCCCATAATGTAAGTCATCTGAAAGGTTGTAGATCCCATCGTATTGCTTTAACCATTTTTGTAATGACCAACTGACTTGTTTCATGTCTTGCAAGGAGTTCCCTTGAATACGAATATCGACGGCATTTCCAGCGATCCCTCTTTCTTTATCGGTAAAATTAAGGGCGATAACATCTGCAATTGGGCCGACTTTCTTTTTCCAATCCTGTATTAGTTGCTTGATACTGACTTGTCGATATTGTGCTGCTAATAGATCTGCGCTTACTGTCGCAAGGTGTGGCCCTGACTCTTGAGCATCAATATTGACGTTATATAGCACGGAGTGACTACTTACTAAGGGAGCTGAATCAGGAAAACGTTTTTGGTATTCATCATTGATTTCAAATAAGGCGTCAGTGACTTTCGTAACTGCATCTTCTGTTTGTGTTAATAAACTACCTTGAGGTAGAAAAATACGCGCTTGTAATACATCACTTTCCAATGACGGCATCGCTTTAAATTTCAATAAGCCAGAAGGAATGGTTGCTGTTGATATTAATACCAACATAAACAGTGTTCCTAAACTTAAATATGGCGATTTCATCGCTTTACTTGATATTGGTATCATCACTTTATCGCGCAAGCGTTCGAAGGCATTCATAAACACTGCACGTACTTTATTAGGCTTCGCATTTAAGTCACAATGAGCAAGGTGAGAAGGTAAAATAAAGAAGGCTTCAATCAAGCTAACTAATAAAGTCATTAATAGAATAATTGGGATATAGCGTAAAACATCGCCCATTTTCCCACTTAAAAACATCAAGGGACCGATAATGATCATAGTTGTGGCAAATGATGACAATACGCCAGGTAAGACTTCTTTAGTGCCCTGAATAGAAGCATCGACTGCTGATAATCCCTTTTGGCGTTTGGCCGCAACATTTTCAGCAATAACCAATGAGTCATCCATTAATAAGCCGATCGCAACAATTAATCCCACCATAGTCATCATATTAATGGTGTAGCCTAATAGATGCATAACGAAAATCGAGCTTAAGAATGAGACGGGTAATCCCATTGCAACCCAAAAACTAAAGCGAATATTAAAGAAAGCCCACATCACTAAAAATACTAATATTAATCCTTGTAGACCATTGCTAATCAGAATACGTAAGCGTTCTTTGATGTTGACGCTGACATCTTGAGTCATGGTTAGCGATAAACCCTCGGGTGCCATTTTGATCTCCTTGTCTAACAAGGATTGGATGACATTACGCACTTTTAATGAATCTTGGTTATAGTTTTTTGAAATCTCGAGGAGTGCAGCTCGCTCTCCATTAAATAAAATTTTATCTTCAGCTAACGTAAATTGTTGCTGAATTTCAGCAATATCACCAAGGTATAGTTGCGTACCTAATTGGCTACTTTTTATAATACTGTCTTTAAACTGTTGCTCATTGGAATTTTTTTGGTCGAAGCGCACGTTCGCTTGTTCTAACTGATTACTTAATAGCCCCGCTGGTAAACTGATACTTTGTTGTTCCACCAATCGACTTAAATCAGCAATACTGAGGTTATATTGCTTTAGCAGCCAATCTGAAATGCGGATTTCAATTTCTTGGTTAGAAGACACCACCGGATTTGGCATTGAACAAACCAATAAAAAACAGGAGGACTTATGATCTCCTATTTTGTTAAACATGCAACTGCCGCTAATGTGGTTATGCTTGCTATTTTACTACTTGGTATTTTGGCTTTACCACAACTTCAAAAAGATACATTTCCCGTCACCCCGACTAGAAATGTGGAAATACGCATCGGTTATCCTAGCGCTTCCCCACAAGAAGTTGCACTAGAGGTTTGTGAGCCACTTGAAGAAGCCTTAGACA
>JAOFNL010000191.1 GCA_028041985.1 Psychromonas sp.
ATTACATGCTTAATACAATTGGTATTATTAAAACAACGTTTTCTATAGATTTAAATGATCGACTCATCACCAAACGCGAGTGCATTCGCATAACAATGCATTACAAAATTTTCATCGAGATTCAGTTGTTCAATGCTTGCTTGTAGCGCATAAAAGTCGTTATTTTCGACTTTTAAACATAGAGCAAGATATGGACCGAGCTCCCCAGAGTAATGTTGTAGTGCCAACTGTAAACTTGGATCCAAGGAGAATTTTTCAAATACATAATTCAAATCAACATCAATTAATGCAGGTAAAATAGAGACAACGCCTAATAGATAACCCATTTCATTTAATGGCTTTTTATTGCCTAGTAGTAACTCTATAAATTTTGCTCTAATCAATCCTATTTTCAATAGCTCAGAAGGTTTACCATCCCCTAAATCGCCTAGCGACAATACTAATACAAACTGTTTAATCGTATCTTCACCTAAATAAATAACGGCTTGTGCTATCGAACTTATTTTTTTGTTACTTGTTTTGCATCTAATATTGGCAAGCCTTAATAAGCCAGAAACCAAGCCAACATCTTTTTCAATTTTATTAATTAATGCACTAAAATCGATGGGCTTTTTAATGGTTATTTTTAATAAATCGATGGCAGTTAACTGTGAAGGATTTACATTTTTAAAGTTCACCACTTTAGGCTTCATGAAATAATAGCCTTGAAAAAAGTCTGCTCCCGCCTCATGAAGTAACTCGTAAGTTTTATAATCTTCAATTCGCTCTACAATAATATGCTTATTAGGGAAAGTCGACTTTAGCTGTCTTACTCGTTGCAAGGTGTAGTTAATATCTTTATCAACTTCTATTTTGATATATTGCACTTTTTGCAATATTTTGTCCCATTTTACATCACCATCGTAATCATCTAGGGCAAATATATAGTTATTTTTAATTAATCGGTCAACAGAATCTAATACATCATCGAGTTCATCAACTTCCATTCTTTCTATTATTTCAAAGACTACATTTTCAGGTTTAATTAATTTAGGTAAAGCATGAAGAATAGAACTGCTAGAAAGGTTAATAAATAATTTCTTACTATCTGCTAAATTATCTATCCCAAAAAATAATAAACTGTCAAAAAATAATCTTGCCGTTGCCACATGATCACTTATTTCTGCGGGGAAGAAATTATTATTTGAATTTCTGTAAAGCAATTCGTAAGCAAATACTTTTTGCTTACGATTCATAATGGCTTGTCTCGCGACAAACTTTACGTTCTCTGTTGCAATCATTGATACCTCTGAACTAATACATCATAAAAAGAATGTTCATATTAACTTTAGTCATCAAAAATATTTTCACCTACTCAATAAGCTTAGAGTGTGATCTAGTGATCGCTTATTAACGAATATTTTAAGAGATTAAGGAGATATTTTTAATGAGGATGTTCTTACAGTAAGGTTCAAGAGAAGTGTTAGTCGAGTAGTTGTAGCTTTAGCTATACCAATTAGATTAAATAAGTTATTTTAACAGTATACAAAATAAAAATTCTCAGTAGTTAACCTAATGAGAATTTTTAAGTATAAATGACGATGGCTAATAAATTAGGCAACCGCCTCTTCTAATATTTTACGCGTGACATCTAACGTAATTGCTTGTGATTCACCTAATGCAACCATGCCGTGTTTTTCTAACTGATTAACAATATCGTCAATTGCTTGTGCTTTAGTACTACTGTGTTCCGTTAGTTTAACAGGAACACTTAAGCTTATGTAGAAAGCTTCAATCGCATCAATGGTATCAGAAACTAGCGTATCACTATCAGCGAACCCAAATACGTTTTTCCCCATTTGTTTAAGCTTTGACTCTTTATTCAGTGCTTGATTACGCAATAATGAAGGCTGAACAATCGCTAATGAACGTGCGTGATCAACGTGATATAAGGCAGTTAATTCATGCCCTATCATATGCGTTGCCCAATCTTGAGTCGCACCAGCACCAATCAAACCATTTAATGCTTGATTCGCTGTCCACATTAAGTTCTCACGCCATTGGTCATTATCATGGTTTGCATAATCACGCCCTAATACGAGTAAATTTTTAAGCAATGTTTCTGCATAACCATCTTGCACCATATTGCCTGCCGCAGTTGTTAAATACTGCTCGCAAACATGCACCCACGCATCAACTAAACCATTCACTAATTGTCGTTCAGGTAAGGTTTTCATGACACCGGGATCCATTACAGCAAATTGTGGCTGAACTAATGGATGCATAAACGGGAGTTTATCTTTCGTCGAGGCTTTAGTGATCACAGATCCTGAATTAGACTCAGAACCAGTGGCGGGTAAAGTTAATACCGCAGCAATAGGAATTGCTTTTTGAATAGCATGCTTACCAAGCAAAATATCCCAACCATCACCGTCATAACAAGCAGCTGCTGCAACATATTTAGCACCATCTATCACTGAACCACCACCCACTGCAACGATAAAATCAACATTCTCTTCTTTGCATAACAGAATAGCTTGTTGCAATTGTTCAGCCGTCGGATTGGGTTCTACGCCACTAAACTCAATCCACTGATGTTCACTCAATGCATCGGACACTTGCTGATAAACACCATTCTTTTTAATTGAACCGCCGCCATACATGACTAGTACTTTTTCAGATTGGGGAATAAGATCTTTAATACTCGAGATTTGGCCTTGACCAAATTGAATTTTAGTTGGGTTAACATAGCTAAAGTGCATAGAGTTTCCTTAATAAAACAATTAATAACTATTGATACGCGAGGGCGCTCATGACAGATCAGTATATTCATTAATAATGATGAACACACCGCTCTATGGTGAACCTCTTTTAGGCTAAAACCAACCGTTTATCACAACAAATAAAAATTAAATAGAGTCATCTACTTGAAGCTTGAATATCAATTTAAAAATAATTTGACCAATATGATATTTATTTGCCTTTGATTTAACAATAAGTGATAATTATTTTCAGCTATGCCCTATTTTTTAT
>JAOFNL010000195.1 GCA_028041985.1 Psychromonas sp.
AAGTAAAAGCAGAAACTTGTTTACTGACAACATAACTATCTTGACCTGCAGATAAAGGACCTACAGACGTGGATGAACAGGCGGCTAAAAGTAATAAACTCGCAATTGAAACAAATAACTGATTAATCATGGTGGCTCTTTTTACTGTTGAATTGATAATTAGATTTAAGGCTAGCCTAATGAATCCGCTATCATACGCAGGTTTTTTTCATATTTCACGCTTAACACTTTATTAGCACCACAAAAAACAGTCATAAACGGCTTAATCTACAAAGTAGACCGAATATTAATCCAAGAAGCAGAGAAGTCCATTTCAGTCGTTTTTGAAGCCCCTCAGGAGCTTTTATTGGATTATCAGAACCTAAATCTGAATTTGAATATTAGTAAATTACCCCTGAAACAGCTAACTCCACATACAAAAAAATCAATTTAATATAATAAATTAAACTCATTTTCTGCATCAAAAACAAATAAAAAGCACCACGAAAGCGCAAAGATAACCAATTGGTCAGCTTCGTTATTGACAATAATAATGCACAAAAATGAGAAGCTAATACGCCAAACAAGTAAACATATTAACCACTTGGTCAGTAAATGCGCTAATTGTATTTTAAATAACCTCCCATAAAAAATAAAATCACGCTTTAATACCAGTCAAAACTCCCTAATTTAGGGCGTTAAAGCACCACAAAAGAGCACCACCTTTTCACGTCAAATTAACAACATCTACATTGATTTAACATTCGTTTTACTAGATATTTCAACATCGTAATATTTATTTCGATGATGAATCATGCTTTATATCTATTGATTTTTTACTTTAAAAAACACACAGAAAAAACGAATAAGGATTAATTTAATGAATAGAAAACAATTCACTTCAACATCATTAATCCTACTAGCATTCGCAAGTAATTCTGCTGCTTTAGGTAGCTCCGTATTGTTACTATCCGATGAAAATATTAATACAGATGCACTTCAATTCGGCTTATCTGATATTCAACCAAATCAATTCGATACAAAACAACCCAAAAATCTTATTCAACAAACTCACCGATTGATATTGCAGACGACGCCCAAAGGTGAAGTTTCTTACCAATGAAAATTTAAGTAACCATATAAAAAGGATTAAATATGTTAAAGAAAACAGCTATTTGTATCGCATTATCTACATTACTCATAGGAGCCAATGCACAAGCAGTTACCGTTTTTGAAAATAAAGATGGAGACAACCTTGAGGTCTATGGCGAAGTCGGTGTTGGTGGTCATATAGGTGCAAAAAATGAATACGGTGAGTTTTATACCAATGATAAAACGTACATAGATGATTCTTTTGCAACGTTAGGCATGAAAGGTAATTATGATAAAACTTATTACCGTCTAGAACTTGATTTTGAACGTGAAAACTGGGAATACGGTTCAGGTGATATGGTATTAGCCATCGATAAAGTGTTTATTGGCTATAAATTTGCCGATACTCATGCCATTGAATTTGGTCTAACTGATACAGCATTAGATGATTATGATAAATTTGGTGATTTCACTTTTGACACAACGGTTGAAACAGGCGAAGCCGGCGATCAGGCAAACACGGTCAAATATGAAGGTTCAGCATCCGACTTTAAAATGGGAATTTCGTATTCTTATAATGGTGAAAGCGCCTCTGGATCAGCATTAGGAGACGTTATTAACGGTTATGTCGGTTACTTTAGTGAATATATTGATATTGCTATAGGCGCCGAAACGCGAACAGGCTCTAAAGGTGAATCAAAATATGGCGAACAATTCTTATTCGCAGCTGGCCTTCGCGCCCACATCAATGAGCAGTTATCAATTGGTGTCAATGGTTATATTGAAAATGAAGATATTTCTCAAGAGAAGGAACTTCTGGAAGCAGATGAAGATCCAGATGAAGAAGTATACCGTTATAACGACTACCAAACGTTACAGAATAAAGGTGCATTAATATCAGCTCGTTATAAATACACGCCAAAAATTCACTTCACCGCATCAGCCAATTATGAAGCTTATGAAGAATGGGACATCAGTAGCCCTTTAGGTGTATCAGAAGATGACGAATACAGCTGGGGTAAAGAGAGAACCTGGACAACGTTAGGCATTATCTACAAACCTTCCTCTTCCGTTGCATTTGCCTTTGAAGCTAACTTCGGTGAAGCCGCACAACATGCCTACGCTTACTCTCGTGTTTATTTCTAAAACGCCTGAAGCCCTACTTTAAATAAAAGGAATTACTATGAAATACCCTTTAAATAAGAGCCTACTTGCATTAACTATTGGTGGGATACTCGCTTCGAATGCTCAAGCAGCAATCACTGATATCATCATCAGTGAATACGTAGAAGGTGATGATTATAATACCAGAGCCATTGAGCTAACTAATACAGGCTCAGAAGATTATACATTCCCTAGCGACCTCTACTTGCAATACTACAATGGCAGCTACACCAATAATGTTTTAGCAGCAACAACTGAAGATGTCAGTGTATTAAGTGGTGTTACCATTGAAGCGAACTCAACTATTGTTATCATTAATGGTGCAGCTGAAGATGATTTAATTGGTGCGATTACTGTCACCGATACTGAAAATGACATAATAAAAACCACGACTTACCAAGAAAAAGGGTATAGCAGCCTAAGTTTTACCGGGAACGCCACTGTATCATTAATGAATATTACAGATAATACCGTATACGATATTATTGGTGAAGCTGGCACTTACTGGGGAGCTGACACAACGGCTCGTCGACGCTTAACCGAAGACGGCCTAACCCCCGTTCAATCTTCAACTTATGATGAAACGGGCTGGGAGTTCTTTGTTTTAGGTACATTTGATGGTTTAGGGTTAATAGCCTATTCAGACGTATATGTTGAGC
>JAOFNL010000192.1 GCA_028041985.1 Psychromonas sp.
GTGCGGAGCCGCATGCAGGGTGGTGTGGGGGCTGGAGGCTAGAAACCTCCGGCTACCCGATTATATTTACGTTGTACGACTACTAAATAACACGCCACAACCAAACGCTATAAATGCACTGTTTGTTATTTTCGAAAATATTGGCTTTGTTTTTAAACCAGACCATTTCTTATTTATATTTTTAGCAATATACGAATATGCTAGGTGTACAACCATAACAATCAAACAAATAGTTAAAAACATAGTCGTAAATTGCAAGCTAATAGATGTGTCCATTGATATAAATTGCGGTAAAAATGCAGAAAGAAAAATTACCGTTTTAGGATTACTTGCAGATACTAAGAAAGCTTCTTTGCATACTTTAGTGTAAGAAAGTTTCAGAGCAGGTTGCTTTTCGTTAACCTGCGTACTTCCAGTTTTAGTAAGAAGACCTGTAATACCAAGGTAGATTAGATAAGCGCCACCAATAAGCTTTAATGCAAAAAATAACATTGGAGATTTAGCTAATAAGGCTCCTGCGCCAAATGCAACCAAAGTAATAATTATCAACTGGCAAAAGAGATTCATTAGGACCGTGACACATGCAGCTTTATACCCATATTTAACAGCGTTTTTTATCACTAATAATACATTGGGGCCGGGTGATAAAGTAATTACCAAGTATGCTATAAAAAATAATAACCAAGTTTCTAAATTCAAATGTAATCACCTTAATGTGAGTAAATATAACGAGGCTGTAGAATTTCTCTATTTTCAAGAAAACACAGCCATTTCTTAAATTTAATTATCAAATAAAACAACAAGTTAAAAATTACAAATTTTCATAAATCTATAAAAAACGAGTTATTCTACAGCCTCAACGCCTTGCTAAGCGGACTAAAATTGTGGGTTATAATGTGGAGCGAAGCGAAACGTAACCCACTGTTTTAGTTCCGTTTAAGCAACTTGTTAGAGCTTTTTACAGATAAATAAACAGTATCTGGGGGATTCCCATTTAGAACCATATTTCTCTTGTATACTCTCATCTGGAAATGTTTCATCAAACCCATCAATTGCAAAGCCAGATTCCACCAATTTATTAAAGTATTCGGATAATGGCCTATGGTGATATGGAACACCACTTATTATATTCTTTGAATCCTTAGTAATAGTAAATGAAACATCTTTTTTCATTGGCACCATATAATTATACTCGTCACCAAAGAATTTTTTATATTCATTATAAAAACAAGGATGTGGAATAGAGAATATGAAATGACCGTTCTTTTCAATGTGCAGAGCAATCGAATTAAAGAAACTTAATAGATCATCAACAACATGAGCTACAAGATGAGAAAATGCAACATCGTAAGTTGTATCCTGCTCTAACTCTAATGAAGTGCAATTAATTAGCCTGACGTCAGTCAATGCCAATACATCTTTCGCCACTTCATACATACCAATTGAAGGTTCGATTGCGGTAACAGATAAACCTAAATTGAATAGTTCTCTAGAAATATGTCCAGTACCTGCACCAATTTCTAATACACAGCTTGGTGTAAGATTATTAATACGGTTTACAATAAGAGGTTTAAATACTTCATTGAATGTAAGGTCTGCACCAGACTCTATTTGATCTCTGCGTAACTGTGCTGAATTGCACCACCTATTTGGCATTAGATAATTCCTTTGATTTTCTAATTATATCTTTAGCCATCGCGATGATTTGTGGACCAGAATTATTATCAAAGATTGTTATTTCATGTTCAGGGTGGACACCTCTAGCGATCGCAAGTTTTTCTGCTCCGCTCCGATCACTATTCACTAAGGTAAACCTTGCCTCTGGTGGCGCATTTTCATTTGTTACAATAAAAGTTGCGCCTTTCAAATTTTCCTTGAGGTCTTTTGGAACATCGTTAGGAGTAATGATTTCAATGCGACTTCCTTTTTCAATTTTAGATTGAAGTATTGATATCAGGTTATTATCACCAGCAAGCCAAGAAACCCTACTGCTGACAACTGTTGCACTTGTGCCAGTAGTAATAAATTTTTCCATAAATTTAAGGGTATCTTTAGGCTCTTTATCTGTTTGCGAGTCAGGGAGGTATTTCATCCCTTTTTTTGCAAGCATTAAGATAACCGCAACTACCTCAATAATTACGGATCCTATTAGCCATTCTAAGTGTGCTAGCTCCTTTGCTTCCGTAAAAAACCAAGCATAACCAATGCCGACTAAGGTCAAAGTGGCTGTTAAACCAGTAATACATAAAAAAAGATACAATGTGTGTTTTACTAAATTTTGCATTCGTGCCCTTTGATGATAGTGAAATTTGAAATAGCTTAAAGCTCTAACGCCCACATTAACTGGCTAAAAATAGTGGGCTAAAATGAGTGAGGCACGAACGAGTGACCACTGTTTTTAGTCCTGTTAAATTGCTTGTTATGTTTTGCAATATTGGGGACGTGTTAGTTTTACATTACTCAAACTAACGTCACCTACCCAATAACCAAAACGGCCATCAAAATCATCATTAATGTTATAAATAAAATTTGCTTCTTCGATAAGCTTTTTTGACCCAAATTTAGTTTCAATAAATGCAGCTTCGCCAACTCTCAGGTTAACAATTTTCAACTCAGTAGCACTTGGAATAATCGGAGTATTATTTACCTTTACAGCTTTTAATGATGTAAAGTGCAACTCATTTTCGTTCTGATTATTCTTAAAGAACATGCTTTTCTTAACGGCGGTCATTACCTTAATGTTTTTATTTGAAGTGTTCTTTAAATAAAACCGAGCAAAATACTCATAAGGATACGCGCTACCAACTTCAGACTTTTTACATAGCAACATTGGCGAGAACATTTCAAGCTCAGTTGAATAAGCACTAAGACTTAAACAATACAAAATGATGATCATGAAATATTTCAAATTAACTCCGTAAAAACATAACGAGGCTGTAGAATTTCTCTATTTTCAAGAAAACACAGCCATTTCTTAAATTTA
>JAOFNL010000193.1 GCA_028041985.1 Psychromonas sp.
ATTTTAACCAACTATTATTTGCCTCTTAGTGGGGCGTTATGCGTAAATCATTTATTCACTATATATGGAAAGTGTATGTCTAAATTTGAAGTGACCAAGGATGAGGATAATCAGCAACCGATCCCTTCTGTTTGGCGTCCAATATTTTATAATATTATAAAATCATTCGTAGAGCGTGATTATAAAGTCAGTGGGGGCTTAGAATTTGTTACTCCTATTTCTAGTGAAACCGCGAGTCAAATTGAAGAGTATATTGAGGATTACGGTGAGCAATTAATTGTGCTTGCAGATGAAACATGGGATTCTTCTATTTGTATCTGGATGGGTAATCGCTGGGATGTCTTAATCGATTTGTGGACTGAGTCTGAAGGTAGAAGTGATTTAGTCCTGAGCGCACAAGTTACTGAATCAGGTAATGGTTTTCTTGTTAATGTTGATATGGTTTGTGTTCCGTAAATACGCATAACAAGGCAATTAAACGGAACTAAAACAGTGGGTTACGTTTCGCTTCGCTACACATTATAACCCACCATTTTAGTCCGCTTATTGCGGCGTTAGCTTTCTTTCATAGGTTAGATATATGGCAAAGATAAAGAAGAAATTATCTGCTTCAGTTAAGGCTGCAAGAAGAGAAGCCAAACTTGATCGCCAGGAAAAATACGAAACTGTATTTATGAGTGGCAAGCAAGTGAGAGTGAAGCGTCAAAAATTACTCGATGGAATTGCTGCTGATGAATTTATCAATCAAAATGCAGATGCGTTTTGGCTACATCAAAATGGAATGTGGGATCAAATTGATTAATCGATAGAGATAAATAAAAAGCTAACAAGGCAATTAAAACGGAACTAAAACAGTGGGTTAGGTTTCGCTTCGCTACACATTATAACCCACTATTTTAGTCCGCTTATTGCGGCGTTATAACTCAAAATCATTGGTCTGAGTTTCATTCATAATTTTAGCTCTCAAATAGAGCAATAAGGTCACATGACAAAAAATATTTATCTAGCAGTTACTATTGTGCTATTGGTACTACTAGGTACATTTTCTCCTTATATTTTCAAATTTCATGATAGTAATTTGAGTGGTAATCCTTCTGACTGGGGGGATCTTGGCTCATACATTGGAGGTATAGTCGGAGCCACTTTTGCTTCATTATCGTTTGCTTGTCTATTTATAACAGTAATATTGCAAAGGAAGGAACTGAAAAGTAATAGTGAGGCACAAAAACAACAACGGTTTGAAGATAACTTCTACTCTTTACTTAATCAACATAATACAACATTGTCTGAGTTAAAATGTAGATTCGAAGATAATTCTCATTTTCTTCATGACATAAATATAGACTGGGATGATGAAAGTATCCCTAAAGATCAGTTAATCTATGCTCAAAACAAAATACTTAACAATATTGAATTATCTCAATACTTTCGGATTCTCTATCAATTACTAAAGTTTATTTGCAGAAATAGTATAGATAATAAAGAACAAGAATTTGATGATTTCTACATTTCCAATACAAAAAACATCACTGTAAATGAAAAAATGTATGCCAGTATTGTTAGAAGTTTCGTTCCCGTAAAGTTACTGGATGCTTTAGCCCTAAATTGCATTCCAAATTACTCTAGTTTAAATAACTTACCTTTATATCGGGCATTAATCGAAAGGTATCAATTTCTAGAGCATTTAAGAGTAGATAAGCTACCTAACAACGTACGAGCATTTGCGATTTTAGATGGGTATTCATTAGCGTTTGGGGAAAACACATTTTTAGATAAAAAATGTGAGGAAATAATCAAGCATTTTAAATCTAAATTTGATGATAAGTTAACAGAAGGCAGTTACCTGCACACATACACTTTAGCAAACCCATTTTGATGGTTTTTTGACTGGGCGGTATTGAGTTATAACAAGTCGTTTAAAAGGACAAAAACCAGTTGGCTTTGCTCCTTCGTCGCTAATTTTAGCCAACAGTTTTTTGCCTCTTAACGAGGCGTTAGCTGCTTAGTCACACATCAGAGGTCAGCATGAATATTAAATTTAGCGATGTTTTAGATTTATTTGAACTCGTCAATTTTGGTTCTCCATTTGATCATGAGGGGTACATTTGTAAAGAATCAGGCAAAACATATTTTTATTCTGAGTTTGGTGATAATGAAGAGGAATTACCAGACGATATTAATGATGAAAAATACTTGGCTATCCCTCATAAAAATGAATTGAACCTGGGTAATAATCTCGCTTTCGATTTTACTCTAGAATACTTACCAACAGAATATGAAAATGTACGTTCAATCTTTAATCGTAAAGGTGCTTATGCAAGGTTCAAATCTTTACTAGAGAGCGCTGATAAAATTGAAGAATGGTATAAATTTGAAACAAAGCGTACTGAAGAAGCATTACGAGAATGGTGTACAGAACAAGGTGTTATATAATCAGCAGCTAACAAGCTGTTAAACAAGGACAAAAAACAGTTGGCTTTTGCTCCTTCGTCGCTAATTTTAGCCAACAATTTTTTGCCTGTTAACAGGGCGTTAGCTGTTTTTATTAAGGTGGTATTTTGCGGTTAGAATTAAATCTTGAAAATGTATTGAGTGAAATTGACTCTTTTGATTGGCACCTAGATGCATATATTTTTTCTAATGAGCCAATATGCATGTCGTCATTAATACTTATTATTGATGATGACGAAGAAGATGAGCGAGATGAAAACGATGAGCCACTTTATCCTGCTTCAAAAGGGTATAAAAGTTTTCTTAGTGTGGCAGACCTACAAAGTATCAAAGGTAACTTACTTGATCAAAACTCTAGCTACAGTCAGAGTGAACTTTTAAATGCAGTAAAATACTATCACGAAAATGATGCGTTCTTGCTGTTCAACAGCTAACAAGGCAATTAAACGGAACTAAAACAGTTGGTTAGGT
>JAOFNL010000194.1 GCA_028041985.1 Psychromonas sp.
TTCTGAGCCCTAATAGCCCTTATTCACATTAATACCAATCACGTTAATTAACTGATCTATTTTAACTTATTTAATGTAATTGGTATAACAATTAGTGTTGATGTGAGTTGCAAGCAGAATCATGGCACTCTTCGCCATGCTGATGTTCATCTTCGCTATGGGCAGATGAATATGACGCTAACACTTCACCACTTGGACTGTAACCATCATCATTACCTGCAATAAAACGTAAATGTTCCCAAGCTAACATATAAGCAAAATACAACCTATGCTGACGTTTGGCATAGATGTTGGTTGCTTCAAAAAGTTGGCTACCAGCATATCCTTGTAATGATTCAATTATATTGACGAAGCGTAACCAAGGAAGCACATTTTTTTTACTAGGGTTAAAGTAAACATTATTAAATGCTAAAAGCGCATTCCAAAAATCTTTATTCGTATCTGCGTTGTTTGTTTTTTTCGCTTGTTCAATTAATGAGAAAAAACTTTTTGTACTTGCTTGATCAATATTTAAATAATCTTTCAGTTGTTTAACTAAATGAAACTCAGCTTGGTAAAAGAAAGCAGCCAATGAAGCTGATTGGGGAGCCTTAAATTGTTCAACAAAGTTTTCGAAACTATTTTCCACATGCTTCTCCAAATAAATGATTGTTAAAGTGGTTCATTATAATCAGCAATGATTTTAGTCGTCTAGTTGAGTTATCGTAATGCTGAAATAATTAAAAACAGAAAGTTAAAACTAACCGACTTTATTTTCTAAGTAACCAAATGCGGTCAACATAGCTTGCTCTTGGAATTTTTTAAGCCCTAATTCTACTGCTGTTGGCGAGTTTTGTGCCTGTTTTAAGCCTTGTTTAATATAGTCAGGGGTGATCACTTGCACCTCGATACCTTGCATCAATTGTAAAGCCGCTTCAATTTTAAAGCTTAATGTATTACCAGCAAATTTACCTTTTAAAGGACGTTCACGAATAATCACTTTATCTACTTGGTAGTCTTTCATTAGTTGTGCAAAATCAAACTGAAACTTTTTTAATGGATCAGTATTAATCGGGTCATTTAACGTTAATTTGGTTGTACGCACAGGTGGAACATCATATAAGCCATTTTTATACTGCATAATAGCAATAACCGCTTCGTTACCCGTTAACTCAACACCACATACTCTCATTTTTTATTCTTCCTTTACTTAATTCAACTAGTTATTTATTTCATCGCTGACTTCGTTAGCATTTGGATTTCATCATCAGCACTAACGGATACAATTGACATTAGTATATTCGCCAAAACATAAAAGCCCTAATCAAAGATTAAGGCTTTTATAATTAGCATTACGTACATGACTAAATTTATTTATCATGCAGTCGTAAATTGATCATTCTAATGGTTGCTCCAATACCAGCCAGTACTTGGTTTGCATTCACACCACGTGTTGTAAACTGTTCATCACCATCCGCCCATGTCACCGAACATTCTGTTAATGCACTTGTTTGACCACCCGGTGGGATACGCAATTCAAAATCGATTAACTCAGGAAACGTAAATTCATCTTTAGGCAATACTTTTTTCATTGCCCTGATAAATGCATCAAAACCACCATTACCGCTACCACTGGCTTTGTAGATTTTGTCATTAATACGGACTCGAATACTTACTGTTGATTCTAAGTCTAATCCAGAATTAATTGAGCAGTTCAATAACTCAACATAGTTGTAATCATTGCGCTCTAACAAATCAGCAATGATAAAAGGTAAATCTTCTGCTGTTATGGTCGCTTTTTGATCCCCTAAACGAACAATACGTTTTAACAATTTTTTCTGTTGTTCTGCATCAAGTTCAATATCCATCTCTTCCAAATTCTTAGCAAGAGACGCTTTACCACTCATTTTCCCTAATGCATAACTGCGTGAACGTGCAAAACGTTCTGGCGTTAAGGCTGAAATATATAAGCCACCTTTTTTATCACCATCTGCGTGAATGCCACTAGTTTGTGTGAATACATCAGCACCAACAATAGGCGTGTTGTCAGCAAGTCGTTTGCCAGAGAAATTTTCAACTAGCTTGCTCAAATTGTGAATTTCTGACTCATCAATATTGACTTTTTTACCTAATTTATCTTTTAATACAACGGCAACTTGAGCTAAAGATGCATTACCAGCACGTTCTCCCAAACAGTTCATTGTACAATGGATAGATGAAACTCCAGCTTTCACTGCATACATAGCATTGGCAGTCGCTAAGCCGTAGTCATTATGAGGGTGAAAATCAAATTTCAATGCTGGGAAGCGTTTAACCATATCGCTTAAGCTATTATAAACTTCATCAGGAGACATGACCCCTAATGTATCTGGCAACATAATATGTGCAATGCCAACATCAGACAACTTAGCCACCATATCGTAGACATATTGAGGGCTGTCTTTGTAACCATTTGACCAGTCTTCTAAATAGATATTAACTTTTAAACCTTGAGATTGAGCATATTCTATGGTCTGCTTAACATCGTTAACATGCTCATCTAGTGATTTTTTTAATTGCTCATTACAATGTTTTAAACTGCCTTTAGCGAGAAGATTTAATACCTTTCCACCTGTGTCTTTTATCCAGTCAACACTTAAGGTATGGTCAACAAAACCCAAGACTTCGATACGATCGACAAAGCCTTCTTTTGCAGCCCATGTATTTAACTTAGTAACCGCTTCTTTTTCGCCTTCAGAAACACGTGCAGAAGCCACTTCAATACGGTCTATTTTAAGCTTTTGTAATAACGCTTTAGCTAGGCTAACTTTTTCAGCTGGAGAGAATGAAACGGCTTGGGTTTGCTCCCCATCACGCAATGTTGTATCCATCAATTGCACAGTGACATTATCTTGTGTCATTGTTTTACTCCACTTAGTTTC
>JAOFNL010000197.1 GCA_028041985.1 Psychromonas sp.
ATGATCGTTGCTGGTACAAAGAATGGACTGATTTTACGTGGCCCACTTTTATCAAAACTTTC
This sequence comes from Psychromonas sp., assembly GCA_028041985.1. GTDB lineage: Bacteria > Pseudomonadota > Gammaproteobacteria > Enterobacterales > Psychromonadaceae > Psychromonas. The sequence continues at coordinate 63 of JAOFNL010000197.1, forward strand.
TTTGTTTTGTTCAATAACACCTAAACCACCGATACCAGAACCAATAGCAACACCAATGCGGTCTGCATTTTCATCTGTAACAACTAAACCTGAATCTTGAAACGCTTGCTCGGCCGCTGCAACACCATATTGGATAAATAAATCCATTTTACGTGCTTCTTTTTTCGGCATGTATTGTTCAACATCGAAGTCTTTAATTAGACCTGCGAACTTGGTTGAAAATTTTTCAGTATCAAAGTGCTCAATATTTGAAATTCCACTTTGCCCTGCTCTTACTGCATTCCATGATTGCTCTACTGTATTCCCAACTGGGCATAACATCCCTAAACCAGTTATTACAACGCGACGCTTTGACACTAGACTCTCCTAAAATGAGGCTTTAAAAATCATAACTAAATATTTTATTTAAAAATGCTTAGGTATGATTTGGTAAAACAAATATATTAATAAGATAAATATGAGATAGTAGATATACAAAAGGCGGTCAGAAGACCGCCTTTAAGAAAATTTCAACACTGTGAAAGTGAAGAATTAACCGTTGTTTACAACGTAATCGATAGCAGATTGAACAGTAGTGATTTTCTCTGCTTCGTCATCTGGAATCTCTGTATCGAATTCTTCTTCTAGAGCCATTACAAGCTCAACTGTGTCTAGTGAATCAGCACCAAGATCGTCAACGAAAGAAGCTGCATTTTTAACTTCGTCCAATTGAACACCAAGTTGTTCTACGATGATGTTTTTTACGCGTTCTTCGATATTGCTCATTTTTATATTTCCTATGTAATTACGCATTTGCGTTTAGTAGCGGTAGTTTATTCTATCGCGTTCAATATTCAAGTATTCTATCACTGGTTAGACCAGTTTTTTGTAGATTTTAGTCAAGAAAATAGGACTTTTTCCACTTTTTGCTCAATAAGCGCACAAAATCACTTACAATTTAGACCATGTACATTCCGCCATTAACGTGAATTGTTTCACCATTAATGTAAGCAGCACCTTCAGAAGCTAAAAATACAACCGTTGCAGCAATCTCTTTTGGGTCACCTAAACGGCCGGCAGGAACGTTAGCTAAAGTAGCTGCACGTTGCTCATCATTTAAAGCTTTAGTCATGTCAGTTTCAATGAAACCTGGTGCAACAGTATTCACTGTAATGCCACGACTTGCTACTTCACGCGCTAATGATTTAGTAAAACCAATCACACCGGCTTTTGCAGCTGCATAGTTTGCTTGTCCAGCATTACCCATTGTGCCAACTACAGAGCCAACATTAATAATGCGACCTACGCGCTTTTTCATCATTGGGCGAAGCGCTGCTTTACTTAACTTGAAAATAGGCGTTAAGTTAGTATTGATAATATCATCCCACTCATCGTCTTTCATGCGCATTAATAGGTTATCACGTGTAATGCCTGCATTATTAACTAACACATCGACACTGCCGAAATCTTTCTTAATAGCATCAAATAATGCTTCGATAGATTCATTTTCGGTCACGTTTAATACAAAACCTTTACCAGAATTACCTAAATATTCACTAATTGCAGCAGCGCCATTTTCACTCGTTGCAGTACCTAATACCGTAGCACCTAATGCTAGAAAGCTTTCTGCTATTGCGCGGCCGATACCACGGCTTGCACCTGTAACTAAAACAACTTGATTTTGCATACTCATATTTATTCTCCTTTAACAGCAGCTAATGCAGCTGCTAAACTTGTTGTATCGTTAATAGCTTGCGCTGTAAAACTCTTGTCAATTCGGCGAACTAAACCACTTAATACTTTACCTGGGCCAGCCTCAACTTGTAAATTTATACCTTGCGCGGCCATTTTCTCAATGATTTCAGTCCAACGTACAGGACAGTATAATTGGCGAACTAATGCATCTTTAATTTTGTCAGCATCAGTTTCAGCAACAACATCAACGTTATTAATCACTGAAATTTCTGGTGTATTAAACCTTATACCTTGTAATGCAACCGCTAATTCATCGGCAGCCGGTTTCATTAGTGCACAGTGAGAAGGTACAGAAACGGGTAATGGTAAAGCACGTTTAGCACCTGCTTCTTTACATAATACGCCTGCACGTTCAACGGCATCTTTATTCCCAGCAATAACCACTTGCCCTGGCGAATTAAAGTTAACTGGAGAAACCACTTCACCTTGTGATGCTTGTTCACACGCAGCTGCAATTTCTGCATCACCTAAACCGATGATAGCGTACATAGCACCAACACCTGCAGGTACAGCTTGTTGCATCAATTGACCACGTAGTTCAACTAATTTAATTGCATCTTTAAAGTCAATAACTCCCGCACAAACTAACGCTGAGTATTCACCTAAACTGTGGCCAGCAACTGTAGTTGGTTTTTCACCACCAACTTCAGCCCAGACACGCCAAATAGCAACTGACGAGGCTAATAATGCTGGTTGAGTTTTATCAGTCTGGTTTAAAGCTTCTGCTGTCCCATCTTGAGTCAGTGCCCAAAGGTCATAACCTAGTGCATCACTCGCTTCTTTAAATGTGTCTAACACGACAGGATAAGTAGCCGCTAACTCAGCTAACATACCAATACTTTGTGAACCTTGGCCAGGAAAGGCAAATGTAAAGTTTGTCATCTTTAATTCCTAAATTTTCAATTTTAGTTTCTAGATTTTTAATAATTTTTGGTCATTATTATCGAAAAAATAATGGTTA
>JAOFNL010000196.1 GCA_028041985.1 Psychromonas sp.
CCTATCAAAGCACGACTCTTTAACTGGGCTTAATAATCGCATTGCATTATTTAATCATCTAGAAACTGCGATTGCTCGTTCACATCATAAACAAATACCGATTGGTATTTTGTTTATAGAAATTACTGGCTTTAAAGCGATCAATGAACACTTTGGTCATAGCCAAGGTGATTTGGTCATGAAGAGTATTGCTAAGCGTCTTAAGCAGTCTATTTTTGATAAAGATATTATTGCTCGGTTCGGTGATGAACAGTTTGTTTTAGTGATCGATGAATTAGATAATGAACAAGTGATTGCTTTAATCGCACAGAAGATTGCTAAGAATATAGCTGAGCCTATCAATATAGAGGGCGTGACTGTTAATTTATCTTTATCAATCGGCATCAGTATTTGTCCTGATGATGGTATTGATCTCGATACGCTGCTTTCTAATGCTGAATCGGCCATGCAGCGAAGTAAAAATGATCGCAGTAGTTTGTATCATTTTTATACGAATGAATTAACAGTTAATTCTACACATCAAATTGAATTAGAGGATGAACTTAAACTTGCACTCGAAAAAGAGCAATTTGAGCTTTATTATCAACCTCAATTTGATTTGAGTAGCCGTAAAGTTGTTGCCATTGAGTGTTTGTTACGTTGGAATCATCCCGAACAGGGGGTTTTATTACCTGAACACTTTTTAATGTTAGCTGAACAATCAGGGTTATTAATTGATCTAAGCATTAACATGTTTAGGAAGTGTGCCTTACAGGCTGCAAAGTGGCATGCCGCAGAGATTAATTTTGGTCGAATCTCCTTTAATTTGTCGAAGCTAGAGTTATCGCAAACATCATTATTGGGAGAAATTCAGAAAATATTATTAGATACGGGATGCAAAGCAAGTTGGTTTGAATTTGCCATTGAAGAAACTTTATTCAGCAGTGATATTTATGCCATCCAAGATAATTTATTAAATATTAGCCGATTAGGTATCTCTTTGACCGTTGATGGCTTTGGTGAAGATCGTTCCGTTTTATATTCTATTGGAAAATTGAATATAGAAAAATTTAAAATTTCAAAACACTTTATTCAAGGAGTGCCAGGTTATCTTGCTGGTGATGCCATTATTAAGTCAGTTCATGTTTTAGCAAACTCTCTTGGGGTCGATGTGGTAGGAGAAGGGATGGAAAATTCAGACCAAGAGTCGTTATTATGTGGACAAAAAATAGAGGCTGCAAAGGGGGCTTTTCAAAAAGGCCCAATGAAAGCAAGTGAAGCAACTTTTTATCTTAGGTGCCATAAACGTAAATAAATCTGTATTATTCCAATTACACTTAGCGTGAATAAATTGGTCGGTGACTTGCTCCTTCTTTATATGCATCAACATTTATTGATTTTTCGTTGTTTTGACGTGCTTGCTGTGAGAAATTAATGGAATTATTAGCTTCATATATGCCTTGGTTGAATAGCCAAATCTATCTCGTATTATCTGCAACCATTTATTTTACGTTGTTAACGCTAGTCGCATGCCGAGTTGTTTTAAATCGTAAACAAATCGGTGTTTCGCTCGCTTGGTTGTTCCTTATTTTTACTTTACCGCTCGTTGGAATGATAGGTTATTTCATTTTTGGAGAGTTAACGTTAGGCGCTAAACGTAGTAAACAGCGGAAATTATTGTCTGATAAATTTTTACAATGGATACAACAAGAAACACTCTTTAATAAGCAAAGCAAAGATCAGATCAGTGAAAATGCGCGTTCGATGCAAATGTTTGTAGAGTCTTATACCAATATGGTGATGCTAAAAGGTAATAAGCATACCTTATTAAACTCTGCTGATGAGATCTTATTAGAGCTGACTAAAGAGATTAAAGCCTCTCAAAAACATTGTTATTTAATGTTTTATATCTGTAATGAAGGTGGATTAGTTAACCAATTACTCGAAGCATTAAAACAAGCTGCAGAGCGAGGTGTTGCTTGTAAATTATTATTGGATTCTGTAGGCAGCAATCGTTTCTTTAAATCGAACCTCCCTGCTAAATTACGAGAGTCAGGCGTTGAAGTGATAGAAGCATTACCTGTTGGCGCTCTGCGAATATTATTTCAAAGACAAGATTTAAGGCTGCATCGCAAATTAGTTTGTATTGATGATCATATTGCTTATACGGGTAGCATGAATTTGGTTGATCCAGCTTACTTTAATGTTGATAAAGGCGTGGGGGAATGGGTTGATATTATGGTGCGTTGTGAAGGTCCTATCGTGCAACATATGCAAGGATTATTCGAATGGGACTGGTGTTTTGAAACTGAACAAAAGTTAAAATTACCCTTAGCAGAAAAGGATCTATACAATATTGTTGGCAATGAAAATGCGCAGCTTATCCCTTCTGGACCTGAGTTTGGCAAAGTAGGGATACATCAAGTCGTGTTAACAGCAATTTATGAAGCCCATGAAAGCTTAGTATTAACCACTCCTTATTTTGTTCCCGATGAAAGTTTGTTAGTTGCATTACAAGTTGCTTCTATGCGCGGAGTAAATGTAAAAATTATTTTACCGGCTAAAAATAATTCGTTAATGGTGAAATATGCCTCTCGTGCTTTTTTTGATGATTTATTAGCGTCTGGCGTTGAAATTCATCAATTTTATGGTGGTTTGTTGCATACGAAAAGTATTGTGATAGATGAAACCGTAGCACTCGTTGGCTCGGTGAATTTAGATCGTCGTAGTTTTTGGTTAAATTTTGAAATGACCATGTTGATTGATAACTCTGATTTTTCTAATAAACTACTTACTATTCAATTAGCATATACAAAACAAGCTAAAAAATTAAATTTGGCGGAATGGAGAAAACGCTCTTTACGTGAACGTTTGTTAGAAGGG
>JAOFNL010000198.1 GCA_028041985.1 Psychromonas sp.
TTTATCTGTAGCGACCGTTCAACTTAATATTGATACCGATCGTCTTAATATAAAGAGTTATGTTATTGCTGTTATTTTGCAAGGAGGTAAGTTGATGTGCTGGTTAAATTGGGATGTTTGATATTTTATTTCACTATTTATACCAATTACATAAGTTAGCTAAATTTTACGCAGGAAAAAAGGCTTAGTTTAAGGTGTAAGTTGAGGTAAATGGCTGTTCCCTTTACAAAACTTACAACGAAGAAATAAGTTATTTTAACAAGTAAAATAGATCAATTAATTAACGTTATTGGTACTATATAAAGCAGTGTTATTAATTGGCGATATCGCAATATCCAGCGGTATTAATGATGATGAATTAGCTGTATATCAAAGCAAGGTATTAGAAGTTTTAATTTTATCAGCTTTGAGGGGAATCGAGTTTTAGCTTCTGGAATATGGCGCTATTCCTTTTTGTTTCTATTTTTAACTCTTTTGAAGTGATGGGGTGCATTGAAAAAAGGTAATGAAACAGGTATCTTAGCGTACCTAAGTTACTTCAAATACAATAATTTATTTATGAATGATTTCCATTATGATCCACCACAACAGCCTTGGTTAGACACAATTTATAAAGACAAAGATATGATCGTGTTTAATAAACCTGTTGGGATATTGTCAGTCCCAGGTAGAGATATTGAGCGTCACGATAGTATGTATAGCCGTTTATTAGCAATACATCCTAATAGTTATACTGTGCATCGTTTAGATTTAGCCACATCGGGTGTAATTATATTTGCGTTACGAAAAGATGCAGAGAAAGAACTTAAACGTCAATTTCAAGATCGTGAAACTCAAAAAATTTATTATGCCAGAGTGTATGGACATATTAAGGATAAGCAGGGATGTATCGATATTCCATTGATTAAAGATGTGGATAATCCACCGAAACATAAAGTTGACTATGATGCAGGAAAAGCTTGTAAAACATTCTACGAAGTAGTCAGTTATGGTAAACAAACTACCTTAGTGAAACTGGTGCCGGTCACAGGGTGTACACATCAATTACGTTTACACATGATGGCTATTGGTTATCCTATTTTAGGGGATGATTTTTATGCAGATGGCCTTGCCTTAAACCTCTCTCCTCGTTTGCTATTACACGCTAGCGAAATAAAAATTAAACACCCTTATTCTAAAAAAGAGATCTTTTTCAAAACAAAAGTTCCATTTATTGATCCTGTCAGCGAACAATAAATCTTATTTAACTATTTAAAAATGCATCGAATCATCATTTGATGATTTACGATTAACAAACATGTACTATTAAGTGATGATTCATAAGTGTTGATGTGCGAATCAAATTTGTGATGTTGGGTCGATTAATCTATCTATTATTAGGTATTTTCTGCCCTTTTAAATGCCACTGTATTACACTATATTATTAAATATTATTAGGTGAACAACTTTCATGGATGAGTTTAAAAAATCAATCTTTGCTGCAGTGATGATGCTAACGATGATTACCAGTGTAAGTGCCTCTGCATTAAATATATCAACTAAACCTGCTAAAATTACAATTTACTTAGAAGAAGCGAGCCCTTTCTCTAGCTTTAATTATCAGCAAAAACCTGAAGGCATGTTAGTTGATTATTGGAAAAAATGGTCAAAATCGGCAGAAATTGATGTTCGATTTAAACCTTATTCAGAACAAAATTTAAATTATTTACTGAGTAATGAACCTGCATCTCTCTATAGTGGTTTTCATCTCCATGATACTGATTTAAGTAAACTGGATTCCTTTCCATTTATTAGTTTGTCTAGCGACTTTTATTACTTTTCAAAAAATACTTCCTTAATCAAAATGGCCTTGAGCGATAAAACCACTCGACTTATAGTGGGAGGCTTGTTACCTAAAGCTAATTTATTACCATTCTTTCTAAGCCACCCTAATGTTCGTTATAAACAATATACTGGCTTATTGGAGTTGTTAGTTGATTTATATGCCGGTGATATTGATACATTTTCACTGTTCGAAATAAACAACTCTACTTCCTCAATAATTAATAAGTTTTTACCGTATTTACTTAGTCACACAGATGTTGATAGTGCTAGCACTGCTTTTTATGTCTATGGTGCTATTGATAATAAAAATTTACTTCCATGGGTTAAATGGGGTACTGAAAAAGAGGAGTTACAAGCACAATTAAGTGGACTTCTGGGGGCTGTGACTGCATCGGAATGGGGAATTTCAGAAGTTGTTAGTCGATTTTTATTAGGTTTATTGTTGCTCTTCTTATTTGGCGTATTAATTAAACGATCTAAGAAACAAAAAAATCAACAGTTTAAAGATTTGTTAGAATCGTCTCCTTATCCACTTGTCATTTGTAGTTTAGATGGTAGAGCCCTTTATTTTACAAATGATGAAGCAAAATCTATGTTCACATTTAAAAGGGTTAAGAAAGCGTATTTATTTGACGAAGAAGAAAATCAATTATTACTGTCTCGATTTATTAATCGAGTGAGTCATCAAAGTGTTATTGAAGAATGTGTCATTAGATTGCTTGTTGGAACACATTTTTATGATATTGAAATTTCTGCAAAACGTATTCATTACCAGCGTGAATCAGCTTGGTTATGTTATTTCAAAAATGTAACAGATCTTTTAAAAGCACAGAAAAGCTTAAATGAAGAGCGTGAATTATTAAGAAAAGTATTGGACTCTATTCCTGAGCAAATTAGTTTTAAAGCGGTCGATGGACAAATCATTGGTTGTA
>JAOFNL010000199.1 GCA_028041985.1 Psychromonas sp.
ATTAACACTGTAGAGTCCTTCTCTCTTTTTTATTACTTATACCATTGCGACTAACAGTTACAATATGAACACTCGTTCAATTTTAACTTGAACAAACGTTCTAGATGATTTATAGTCTATATCAAGATTTACCATTAACCATAAATAAAAGGGACAAATCAATGAACGAATTTAAAATACATTCAGTGGAAACAGCACCAGCAGAAAGTAAAGCTATTCTTGAAGGCTCGATAAAACAAATGGGTGTTGTGCCAAACCTCTTCGGAACGATGGCTGAATCTCCTAATATTTTAAAAGCTTATACTCAATTGCATGAATTATTCGCAAGCACTTCTTTTGATGCAGAAGAGTTAACAGTGGTATGGCAAACAATTAATGTAGAACATGAATGTCATTATTGTGTTCCAGCACATACTGCTATTGCACATTCAATGAAAGTTGATGCTACTTTGACTGAAGCATTACGCAACAGTGAAGCAATGCCGAATAAAAAGCTTCAAGCGTTACATGATTTCACTTTAAGCATGGTACGTAACAGAGGTAATGTGTCAGAGGAAGATCTATCAGCATTTTTTGCTGAGGGTTACGGGCAACAACAAGTATTAGAAATCATACTCGGACTTTCACAAAAAGTGATCAGTAACTATGTAAATCATGTTGCTCACACGCCTGTTGACCCAATGTTTGAAAGTTTTGCTTGGAAAAAATAAACGATTTTAGATGAAAGCGATTTGCTTTAGTCTTAGGGGCCGATAAATTTATCGGCCCCTTTTTTTGGGCTTATTTTTAGTATAAATAGCAATTGTATTATACCAATTGTAGTAAGTATGTGATCTAAATTTTGCGCAGAAAAAACAATTCAATTCGAGGCGTAAATTGACGTAAATGGTTATTCCCTTTACGAAATTGACAACGAAGAAGTGAGTTGTTTTAGCAAGTAAAATAGATCAACGATATACTGCAATTGGTATCTGCATGTAATCCAAATTTATAACGAAGAAATAAGTAAAGTTGATTAGATATTTATCTCGATGGCTATCAGAGTCACTAAGTAACCTGAGTTCTTGTTAAATAGATTTAAACTAATAAAAAGCCAATAAACAATATTACTGGCTTCTATTTGTTAATTAAATACTAAGAGAGCACTTTTATTTTGGTTTTTTAGCTAATACAGCATCGATATCGGCTGCGGAATGACGATTTGCAAGTTGCTCCCACTCTTCACCAAATGAACGATTTACTATGCGACCGCGTTGTACACCTTCTCTTTTTTCTAGTAACTTAGCCCAACGCATGACATGAGTATAAGTTTCAACTTGTAAAAACTCTGCTGCATCATATAACTTACCTAAGACTAAATTTCCATACCAAGGGAAAATAGCGATATCAGCAATAGTAAACTCTTCACCAGCAATAAAAGTATTCTTCGACAACTGTTTATCTAACACATCAAGTTGTCGTTTAGCTTCCATTGCAAAGCGATTGATTGGATATTCAAATTTTTCATCTGCATAGGCATAAAAGTGACCAAAACCACCTCCTAAGAAAGGTGCTGATCCTTGTGCCCAGAATAACCAATTAAATGTCGTTGTTCTCGCTGAACCTGATTTTGGTAAAAATACACCAAATTTCTCAGCTAAATGAACCAAAATAGAAGCAGACTCAAAAACATTAACCACTTCATCACCAGATTTATCAACTAAAGCAGGAATTTTTGAATTTGGATTCACCGCAACAAATCCAGAAGAAAATTGATCTCCATCACCGATATTAATTAAATGCGCATCATATTCAGCTTCTTTCAATCCTTTCGCTAATAGTTCTTCAAGAAGAATTGTTACTTTCTGTCCATTAGGAGTGCCTAATGAGTAAAGTTGCAAAGCATGCTTGCCAACTGGTAGTTCTTTTTCATGAGTGGATCCAGAAACAGGTCGATTAATGCTCGCCCATTTATTACCGCCGCCCGTGTTATGAACCCAAACTTTTGGTGGTACGTATTGTGTAGTCATTTTATTCCCTATCTCTGATTTATACTTTTGGATAATTTGAAGGGAAGAACGCACGACGAGCTTCTTCATCAAATTCTTTTTTAAATGCTATATCTTTACCCATTTCACGAGCTCTCATTGCCGCAGGTCTATTATTAATACTGTCAAACCAACGTTTAAGATTTAAATAAGGTGTTAAACCTTCATCACCTAATACAACCGTTGCTTTATCAATCCATCCCCAAGCAGAGACATCTGCGATACTATATTCATCGCCGACTATAAACTCTCGGCCAGCAAGGTGTTCATTTAATACTTCATAATGACGTTGCGCTTCACGTAAATATCGATTAACTGCATAGTCATTACCTTCAGGTGCCGCATGTCTAAAATGCACAGATTGTCCGGAGTAAGGACCTAAACCTGATGCTATAAACATTAACCAAGATAACATCTCTGAACGATCTTCTGGCTTACCATTTAAATGTCCACTTTTTTCTGCAAGGTACATTAAAATAGCATTTGAATCGAATACTCGTACTCCGTCATCTATGATAGCAGGTGCTTTGGCATTAGGATTAATTTCTCGATATTCAGGAGAGTGCTGTTCTCCTTTTAAAGTATCAAGCGGAATAAGTTCAAAAGGAAGGCCCGTTTCTTCTAAGAATAAAGCCACTTTCATTGGATTAGGTGTATGGTGAAAATAAAATTTGATCATGACGAACTCCCTATTAGTTGAACACTCATTCAACCACCAAAGTAAC
>JAOFNL010000002.1 GCA_028041985.1 Psychromonas sp.
GCGATAGGCGGCCTTTTATTAAGCTTAAATTATTAACTTATAAAGTTAATACTAAAGCTCGATAGTCACTACTTCACCATCAATTGTTAACTCTAATGTGTTACCAACTAATTTATGTGAAACTGCAGTTTTAGGACCGTTGATTTTGCTTGGTACTAATAGCGTTAGAATATTGTGCTCTTTCTTCGCTTTAAACTTAGCTTCAACATGACGATGAACTTCTAAGTCAGCGTATTCAGCTGGGTCAACTTCACCAAAGCCTTCAACATTTTCAATTGATAGAAGATCTTCTTTGCTATCGTTAATGAAGGACACGTCTAAAATAGCGTTGTCACCAATGATTTTGAAAGAGTCTGCTGCTGTTTCAGTTTTGAATGTTGTGTGTAATAACCACGTTAAGTCTTGCTCTGATTTTAAAGTAGCTGTATCGCGCATAACGAATACTTTACCTTTAGCAAACCAAATTTTACGCTTGTAAGACTCTAGGTCAGGGTTGTGGAATTGGTAAGAAGTTGATGCATCACCTTCAACGAATAACACTTCTGACTCTGTATCGTAGTCAGTGATGTTACCACCAGCTTCAACACAGTAACGATCTTGGTGAACGCCTTCGAATTTACTTGTTGTATTCTCTGCATATTGACCTTGACCACCAAATAGCGGTAGATTTTTAGAGAATGTACGACGACGCCATTTGATGTGCATGTCTACACCGAAACCGCCGTAGTAACCAGTGATAGCGGCTAACGTATCACCAAATGCATGTAATGTGTATGCATTTTGGTCGCCATGTGAGTGGCTGATAGAACCAAATGGGCTACATTTGTAAACCATGTGGATGTGCTCATCACGGTTAGTCATGTTGCTGTGGAAACCAGCCCAACCAGTGATTGGGAATACTTTAAGTAGCGGCTTGTTAGAAGGCGCAACTTCAGGCATATCGTTCCATAGGTAATCAAAACGTAGGTCATCGTAACCAAAGTCCCACCAACCGAAGTTGTAGAATTTTGTATGTGCTTCAGTATCACGCGCTTTTAATTGGTTGTAGTACCAAATGTATTCAGGTTTGTTGTTAACGCCTGCAAAGTGCTTGATGTTGTAAGCTAGTTTAAGACCTGGGAAATCACCAATACTTGATTGGTCACAGAAACTTGCGCGCTTAGAATGTACTGGCATACAGTACATGATGAAGTCACCTGTGTTTTTGTAGAATTCTTTGTTGAACATGTCGATAGATGTGTAGCTTTTAAGAAGATCAAAAGACTCACCTAAGAATGCCATTTGTGTGTTCCAGTAATCTGGACCTTCAGCCCATGCACCGTCTTTGCCACCCCATGGTGGGTAATGCGTTGCATAGTATTCAATACCGTATTCGATGTATTCACGCGCTTTAGGGTATTCGTTGTAAAGTGCGATACACGTAGGAATAACAGCAGAAGAAATTGAACGTACACCGTGGCTATTCAGCGGGTTAGCTAACAGGTCAACAGTGACTTGAAGGTGGTGCATGATTTCTTCTAAACGAACGATCAATGCTTGTTTAACTGTATCACGCTCTGCTTCAGAGAAATAAGCATGTAGCCAATCGTAACCCCAAGCCATTGCTGCGATAACACGAAAAGCGGCTTCATCGTTATAACCACGAGATGTTACGCCTTCTGGATCGTAAGATGCTAATTGTAGTGTCCAAGCTTTTGCTTTAGCGATGATGGCTTCATCTTCTAACACGATACCTGCAATTGACAAGTTGCGAGTTGCATTAAACGCTTCTTGACAACTAACGTACATTTGACGCCAGTATGGGCGCCATAAAGAAGCTTTACCAACAGTTTCTTCTGGGTATGCTTTTGGCTCTGCATAAGGTGTTGTATCCAAGAACTTATTCGTTGAGTTGTTCATGAAAGCATCAAATTTGCAGTAACCAGCATCCGCTTTGAGGTTTGCTCTGAATGCAGGAAGATCTTTGCTTTGAACTAATAAACGAGGATGTTCAACGCTTAAGTTATCAAGAAAAGAAAGATCAATATCAGCTTTTTGGACTTGAACTGGCATAATATCAAGAAGATTACCAGCAGACTTGTCGTTTTCTAATTTGATCGCTTTGATTGCGTCAAAAGACTTGTTAGACATTTAATACCTCTAATTTTGGAGTTGATAGATTTGCGTTTTAGCCTCGAGGAGTATCAACTCTCAAGGACATTTAAAATCATTGTCAGCTGTAATAATTTAGCCTAAAGGGCAGAGAAGACCTAGGGCTAATGTTATGTTTAATAAAATTATTGCAGCCTATATTAACCGACCATTATAAAATCGATTTTTTTGTGAGCATTTTATATCATTTGTATTACTTAATTACAATATTCATACCTATTACAAGCCCTATTTGTGCGGCTAACTCACTGCTCTTTGAGGGAAATCAATAAGTGAGATAAGCATAATTAAATATGTATTCTATTGATTGCTATTCACTAACGTTATGATATTTAATATTATCTTTGTTGTTTAGTTTCATTTTAGGGTGTTTTTTGGGGGGATAATATTTATATACATATTGTTTAAATATGTTGAGAAGTAGTGAAGTAGAGAAAATGAAACGATAATATCCATTTATCACTACTTTTATTCTTCGACCATTTTACAGTTTTTCTATTTTCTTCTCTATTTCAGAAATTTTACTATCTACCACTAGCTGTAAATGCCTTAAATCTGAGAGTATTTGCTGTTTAAGTTCTTTTTCTGAAATAGCTTGTAAACTCAAACTGTCTAGCTCTTTAATGATTTTGTGTAATGTGGGATTGATTTCAGAAAGCTCTGTGAAATCTTTATTATATTCATTGCCACTGACTCTTTTGGACTGGCGTTGAAATTTAAACTTGCTGCTTCGTCCAATCAGCATTCCACTGTGTTTGCGGAAATATACTTTTAAAATATCTTTGTCGCCTTCTGTACGAATAGAATAACGTAAAATATTTTCAGGGTTACGGATCCCGACATTGTTAAGGTTTGGGTACATTTGATCTCCTTTAAGTCTAGTTTCTAATACGTTATAAAACTGCTTTGTTTTAATGTTAGGTATCTAATACCCACAATTTAATTATCTATTATGAATATTCTAGCCATCTTTGGTGATTTAGCGTGTAAATTTATACTACTAACTATAAGGCGTCAGAGGCTTTGATGCTACTTTATTTTAGTTAGGTGCATCATTAAAAGCATATAAGGGAAATGTTCAATTTGCACTATCATTTACGTTAACGTTTAGTTCACTAATTATCAGCCATTTTATTACTTTAGCTTTTATTGCTGATGCCGATAAGTTAACAGCAGTGTTTATCATCGATGGGAGTATTTATGCAAGTCAACCAATCGCAAACTAATATTGAAGTAGAAAAAAAAGTAAAAGGCAATCAAAGCGAAACAGCGGTATTAAGTAGTGAGCAAATTAATAAAAAACAACTTAATGCGGCAATATTGCAAAGTGCAATCGAACACTCTAATCAATCTAGCAGCATCAAAGAACAGCCTTTAGCACTCGTTCTGAAGACAGCTCTACAAGGTATTAATGATGCTTTAAAAGAGATTGAACCAACACAGTCTCTGCAACAGTCCTATGAATCAGAAGTTGATTTTAGTCCAGAAGCAACGGCTGAGCGCATTGTCACTTTCAGTACTAATTTTTTTACTTCTTACCAAGAGCAACATCCTGAATTAGGTGAGCAAGAAGCGCGTGAAACTTTTAGCGATTTAATGCTTGAAGGTGTTAAGAAGGGCGTAGGTGAAGCTAAGGATATATTAAAGGCATTATCTGTATTAGAAGGTAGTGTTGAAACAGATATTGATAAAACAATGGAGTATGTTTTACAAGGCTTTGAAAAATTTAGAAACCCTGAGTCTGAGAATACAACGAATGTCGATACGCTAACGTAAGCTTCGATTGTTTCAAATTTGGATGCTGAAAATTAATTTAAAAACATATATTACTGTTATGCAGTGAAAATTATTCACTGCATAAATTATAGGGTTTGATTTTATTTTGCTTTTAGATTTTCTTTGAATGCATTTAAAGTTTTAAATAATAATTCAATCTTCACCACGATAGCAGGTAATTGAGTCATATAATGTTCCTCACTATCTGTTTGAATTGCTTGCAAATCTGCAGCTAACTCCTCCACATAGGGTAAAAATGTATCGGAATGGTTTGCGAATGGAGTATCTTCAGTAAATATATGTGCAAAGCCTGCCGTTTTTTGTTTACGTAATTCAATAAGTGCTTTATCTGCATCTACTGCACGGTGGTATATTATTTTAATGTTTTCTTGAAGCTGTGCCTGCACGCTTTCTTTGCTCATTATTGTCTCCTGTGTAACCAATCATATTGGTATCAATAAAGTTAATTTTTATATTATAACGAATGTATTAAGGTTTTGCTTTGTTGTCCTGCTACTTCTCTACTCAAATGCGGTACTAAATAACCAGGTAATTCGGCTTGCATCTGCTTATGTAGTTGCTGTGCTTTTTTTTCACTGATATCAAAATGAGCGGCGCCCTGTACTTTATCAAGGAGAAAAAGATAATAAGGTAGTATGTTAGCGGCAAAAAGTGTTTCGCTAAGTTCTACAAGCGAATCGACATGATCGTTAACATCCTTTAATAAAACCGCTTGATTGAATAATTGAATGCCAGCCTGATGACATAAGGCCATTGCGGCTACAAACACATCATCAATTTCTTGAGCGTGATTAATATGTAAAACCATGATTATTTTAAATCGACTTTGTTGTAATCGCGTGACTAGCTCTGGAGTGATACGAGCAGGGATCACGACGGGTAAGCGAGTGTGAATACGCAAACGAGTTAATTGCGGTAAGGCTTCAAGTTGGTCTATTAATTCAAATAGTTGTTTGTCTTTACACATTAATGGATCGCCACCGCTTAGAATGACTTCATTAACATCAGGGTGAGCTTGTATATAGCTGATGATATCCTGCAGTTGAGATTTGTTAACGCTATTTTCAGCATAAGGAAAGTGGCGTCTAAAACAATATCGACAATTAACTGCACAACCTGTTTTTAAAATGATCAATACACGGCTTTTATATTTATGTAATAAACCTTGTTGTTGATTGTTCTGCTCTACTAATGGATCGGTTGTGTAACCATTAACAATCAACTCTTCATCGAAAATGGGTAATACTTGTTTCAATAAAGGGTCGTTAATATTGCCTTTTTGCATTTTTTTTATAAAAGGAAAGGGGACTAACATCGGAAATTGCTTTTTAGCGAGGTGACTGATCAGGTCATTTTGTTGCTCAATCTCCAATATTTCTAATAGTTGTAGTGGATTTTTAACCGCATTAGCGAGTTCCTTTTGCCATGTTGGCAAGTCAGCGGTATTATTCACGTTAATTATTTCAGGCATTTTTTATCAGTTTAGTAATAGAGGTTATAATGGCAACATATAGTACCAGTGATTTTAAAGGCGGGCTAAAATTCATGCTCGATAATGAGCCATGTGTGATCATGGAAAATGAGTATGTTAAACCTGGTAAAGGCCAAGCATTTAGTCGCGTTAAGTATCGTAAACTAATATCAGGCAAAGTGGTTGATAAAACATTCAAATCTAATGAAACAGTAGAATCTGCTGATGTTATGGATTTTGATTTAGCTTATCTTTACAATGATGGTGAATTTTTCCACTTTATGGATAACAATACATTTGAACAGATTGCAGCTGATGTAAATGCAGTAGGTGATATGGACAAATGGTTGGTAGAACAAAATATTTGTACGATAACGACGTGGAACGATAGACCGATTGCTGTTATGCCACCTAACTTTGTGGAATTAGAAGTGACAGAAACAGATCCTGGTCTTAAAGGTGATACTGCTGGAACAGGTGGTAAACCGGCTACTTTAACAACTGGAGCGGTAGTTCGTGTTCCTTTATTCATTCAAATTGGTGAATTGATTAAAGTTGATACTCGTACTGGTGAATATGTTGGACGTGTTAAAAAATAATTTATAGCACGACTTTTTATATTGAAAAACCAGCAAATTGCTGGTTTTTTTATTTGTAGATGTTTGTTTTTAAATTATTACATGGTTAGTATTTGTAACAACAAGGTAAAAACAAAAACACTGACAGCAAATGCAAATCCATAACAAATAACTTGTTGCCAACTGCGACCGCGTTGCACGCCTAAATCATGTAAAGAATGAAAAATACGATGTAGTGTGTGCCACAAAGGCAAAGCTACGATGATCAATATGATTGCGGCACCATACCAACTACTAGTAAAACTATGTAACTTTTCATAATTTAGAGCCTCTGGTTCAATAATGCCTAATGGAATTAATAGTCCAGTCAGTAAGATCATTATTGGAGTTAAAAAAGCAGTTAACATGCCTCCTGCTCCAAATAACCCCCAAAATACAGGTTCATGACTGCGAATATATTTTTTAGGTTGTTTAAAAATCATACAAGTCTCCTAGCTTATGATAATAAATAAGCAGAATATGCTGACAAAAACAAATGCAATATAGTGGGTCAATATAATGATTTTTTCGTTTAATCGTTTCCCTTTTATCCATAAGTCGACTGCTTTAGGCGCTAAAGAAAACCAGGTGATGCTGTGGTACAAAGCAAATGCTAATGCGATTAGATGAAACAGGATAGACAACGGGTGTTGTAATGCCTCCATCCAAGCATTAAATGCAACTTCTCCTTGGCTTAAGCGAAATACTCCCCAAGCTAATATAAGGCTGTATAAGGTGATGAAAATACTACTACCTTCGCGCAGCATATATTGACTATAAAATATATCCTTTAGCCACCAGTCTGAACTTAATTCTCGGTTGTAAGGTCTCCGTTTACTCATTACGTTATTCCTTCTCTTTCATCGTGAGCAGATGCTGAATTATTAAGGTTTGAACATACCAATAAGATAGTCTTTACTACTTTCTACTTTTAATAGTTGAATGGCTGCAGCCGGATCAACGCCTTTAGGGCAGACAACAGAACAATATCCTACGAAAGTGCATCCCCAAACGCCGACCTCTTGATTAACTATCTTCATCCGCTCAGCACTGCCTGCATCTCGGCTGTCTCTATTATAACGAGCGATTAATGCGAGTGCTGCAGGGCCGATAAATTTGTTATCTAGTGCATATTGTGGACAGGCTGAATAGCATAAACCGCAATTGATACACATGGAATATTGTTTGAATTTTTCCAGTTGCTCTGGGGTTTGTTGGTAAGTTCCTTTTGTTAAAAACTGCGGTTCTTTTTCAGGAATGAGATACGGCTTGATCTCTTCTAATTTATTAATGAAATCATCCATCACTACCACTAAATCGCGTTCAATTGGGAAGTTAGCTAATGCTTCTAAGGTGATTTTATTGGGATAATAATCACGCAAGAAAGCTTTGCATCCTAATTTAGGTACGCCATTCACCATTAATCCACAACTGCCACAAATCGCCATTCGGCATGACCATCTAAAACTGACCGTACTATCCAAATGATCTTTAATAAATTGAAGCGCTTCTAAGATCGTCATATCTGTGGTGTATGGTATTTCAAATTGTTGTAAATATGGTTCTTCATCCTGCTCTGGATGATAACGGAGGATCTCTATTTCAAGCCGTTTTTCGGATGGTGTGAGTTTTTTTGACATCACTGTTTCTCCTCTGAGTCCGATGCGGCACCATAAACACGCTGTGCAGGCTGACTTTTTGTTATTTTAACTTCTGAATATTTAATAATTGGTGGCTTATCCGCTTGGTAATAAGCTAATGAGTGTTTCAGAAAATTAATGTCATCGCGTATTTCAAATCCATCAATTCGTTGGTGTGAGCCTCTTGATTCTTCGCGCAAGATCGCACTATGCGCCATTGCTTCAGCTGTATCTAATAAATAACCTAACTCGATGGCATAAAGTAACTCTGTATTGAAGACGCTGGATTTGTCGTTAATTTGAATATGTTTATAACGCTGTTTTAAAGTGGCTAAAGTATCAATCGTTTGTTGCATCGATGCTTTGGTTCGGTATATCCCAACACCTGCCTCCATGCAGTCACCCATTGCTTGGCGAATATCAGCCATCTTTTCAGTGCCGTTGTTATTTAATAATGTATTTAGTTTTTCCATCGCATCATTTGCGAGGTGACGTAATGGCATAATTTTTTGGTGTTTAATCTTTTTCGCGTATTCCGCGGCTTGTTGTCCTGCTAATTGACCAAAAACAGCTAACTCTGTTAATGAATTAGAACCTAAACGATTAGCTCCATGTAATCCTACCGATGCACATTCACCTATTGCGTATAATCCTGCTAAGCTAGTGGCTGTTTTAGCATCAGTTTCAATGCCGCCCATAGTGTAATGAGCTGTGGGACGGACTGGAATGGGATTATCTACTGGGTCAACGCCTACATAGGCTTTTGCAAGTTCTCTTATGAAAGGCAAGCGTTCATTGATTTTATTCTCACCTAAATGGCGTAAATCAAGATGTACGACCTCACCTCTATCTGTTTGGATTAAATTGCCTTTTTGTTGTTCCTGCCAAAAGCATTGGCTTAATTTATCTCTTGGTCCAAGCTCCATGTGTTTATTCTTGGTTTGGCCTAATGGCACTTCTGGTCCTAATCCATAGTCTTGCAAATAACGATAACCGTGTTTATTGAGTAAAATACCTCCTTCTCCTCGGCAGCCTTCCGTCATTAAAATACCCGAACCAGGCAAACCTGTAGGATGATATTGCACAAACTCCATATCTCGTAATGCGACACCGTGGCGGTAGGCAAGTGACATACCATCACCGGTAACAATTCCACCATTTGTGTTATATGTATAGACTCGTGCCGCACCGCCTGTTGCCATGATCACTGATTTCGCTTGGATCAGTTTGGCTTCTCCTTCTGCAATATCTAAAATCACGGCACCTTGTATTTTTTCATCATCAACAATTAAATCTAAACAAAAGTGTTCATCGAAACGCGTTATTTTAGGGTGCTTGATGGAAGTTTGAAAAAGTGTATGCAGAATATGAAATCCACTTTTATCGGCAGCGAACCAGGTACGTTCTATTTTCATGCCGCCAAATGCTCGAACATTGATATTACCGTCTTCTTTTCGACTCCAAGGGCAGCCCCAATGCTCTAATTGCGTTAATTGTTTTGCTGCATTTTCAACAAAATATTCTACAACGTCTTGTTCACACAACCAGTCACCGCCAGCAACGGTGTCATTAAAATGTTGCTCAGTTGAATCATGGTCTTGAGACACGCCTGCAGCTCCACCTTCTGCTGCGACCGTGTGGCTACGCATGGGATAAACTTTAGAAATTAAAGCTATTTCAAGTTCTGGGTGATTTTCGGCAATTTCAATGGCTGCTCTTAATCCTGCTCCCCCTGCACCAATAATGGCAACGTCGGTTTTGATTACTTGCATCGTATAATCCCATTTAAAAGAGGTGAACAAAATTATTGAGAGATATAACCACGTAAAAAACAAGGCTTAATTAAGCGTAGTTTCTGTTAGCAATATTAGTAAATTTATTTCAATTTTTTTTCCATAATGTGGCAAAATCATGATCTTTATTAAACAGAGTAAATAGCGATGAATTGGTTACCGAGTGCTGAAGTTAAACAATTAAAAGCACGAGCTGTGATGTTAAAAACAATACGAGAGTTCTTTAGCGTTCGAGGTGTGCTCGAAGTTGAGACTCCCACATTAAGTCAGGCAGGAGTAACAGACCTCCATTTACAATGCTTCAAAACACAATTTGTAGGTCGAAACATTAGTGACAAACCACTCGTTGATGGTGGTGTTCCATTATATTTACAAACCTCACCTGAATTTCATATGAAACGTTTACTTGCTGCAGGTAGTGGTTGCATTTATCAAATATCTAAAGTGTATCGTAATGAAGAATCTGGCCGCTTTCATAACCCTGAATTTTCCTTATTAGAATGGTATCGAGTTGGTTTTGATCATCACCAGTTAATGGATGAAATGGCGGCCTTGTTAATGCCTATTCTGAAGTGTGAACAACCAACCCGTTGTACTTATCAAGAAGCTTTTTTGACGCATTTACAGGTTGATCCTTTATCGGCGACGATAGAAGAGTTAAAAAAAGCAGCTGCTCATCTTGAGTTAGGTGATGTACTTGAAAATGAAACCGACAAAGATACTATCTTACAATTATTATTTTGTGTTGAGATTGAATCTAAAATCGGTCAACAGTCACCTTGTTTTGTTTATGATTTTCCTGCATCACAGGCTGCATTAGCAAGAATTAATCAACAAGATGAACGCGTAGCAGATCGTTTTGAGGTTTATTATCAAAGTATTGAATTAGCGAATGGTTTTTATGAACTGAATAGTAGCGATGAACAACTAATTCGTTTTCAATCTGATAATGTATTGCGCAAAAATGCAGGATTAACTGAAATGCCAATTGACCGACGATTTGTAGCTTGCTTAGATCATCTACCTGATTGTGCTGGGGTAGCACTAGGCTTAGATCGCTTATTGATGTTAGCAAGCAAACAAGCACATATTGATGATGTATTAAGTTTTAGTATCGATAACGCATAAATTAAAAGTAGAGTGGAACATGTCAAGATTATGGTTAACCGATAAAAGCTATCCTATTTGGTCCTATGTATTACGTATTTTATATTGGTTATTAGCGATTTATTTATCGAGTCTATTTTTAAAACAATACGAAGATGAAAGTTGGTTTAAAGTGGGATTAATTGTTATTAGCATCGTGTTTGTGATCATCTTTTTAAGATTCACCCGTTTTATTGACCGATTTTTAAAGGTGAGGCTAAAGGACTGATGCTACACTGAAAAATATCGATTATGTATGTTATGTCGTAGTTTTTTAGATGTTGGATAACGTTATTGATGACATAACATGAGATTATGTAAGTTATTAAGTGAATCTTAAAAGTGAGGTAAGTATGCCAATAAAAAAAGTACAGTCTGAATTTGATAAACTCTCTAATATTTTAGCTGATGGTGTGGTGGCAGATGAATGTACTGCGGGTGAGTTAAAAAAAGTGCATGATCAATTACAGCAAGCAATTTTATCTCGTGATCCTGCAAAGTTAATCAGAGACAAAAAAATAGAAGAACAATTGTTGGCGCTTGAAGAGTCGCATCCAGTGGTTGGGAAAGTGGTTAAAGACTTGATGAATGCATTATCGGGTATGGGAATTTAACTTTTACTCAATACTTTTTTACTCAATATTTAGATATAAAAAAACCGACGTAAAGTCGGTTTTTTATTAAGCAATATTAAAACTTATATTTTGATAAGAATTAAAGTGCTTTAATTTTAGCAGAAAGACGGCTTTTCTTACGAGCTGCCATGTTTTTGCTAATCAGACCTTTAGTTGCGTAAGCATCTAAAACTGATTGTAATTTAATGAACTCAGCTGATGCTAGTTCTTTGTCAGCAGCTTCGATAGCAACAACAACTTTCTTGATGAAAGTACGCATCATTGTACGACGGCTTGCATTATGTTTACGGCTTTTTTCTGCTAGTAAAGCGCGTTTTTTTGAAGACTTGATATTAGCCAAGACCTTAACTCCTAAATTCTGTATAACAAGGGATAATCAAAGGTCGTGGAATATGCCCTGTAACACGTGTATTGTCAAATGGTTTCTTATTAACCAATTAAAAACTGGTATCAAACCAGGTGGATGGTTAAACTGCGCGCATTTTATACTCAACCCATTACAGATGCAAACCCAGAGTCGCATGTTTCTTAGATTTTACATCAGTAAAGCTATTAAATTTCACTCAAATGTGTATTTTAGCGTCTTAATTATTGTTGATTAAATAAATAGAATGTTTTTTAGTGGTTGAATTTTTTATTAAGTCTAGGGATGAAGTGTGAGTAAAAAGCTAATTAAATCAGGCATGATCGTCAGTTCAATGACATTAATCTCTCGAGTGTTAGGACTTGTCCGCGATATTGTCATCGCTAATTTGATGGGGGCAGGTGCTGCAGCTGATTTATTTTTCTTCGCAAATAAAATTCCAAATTTTTTACGTCGTCTATTTGCAGAGGGAGCATTTGCACAAGCTTTTGTACCTGTATTGACTGAATATGAAAAAACACAATCAAGAGATCAAGTAAAAGAGTTGATTTCAGCCGTTTCTGGTACTTTAGGCACTATTGTTACTGTTATTACTATTTTAGGTGTTTTAGGCTCTTCTGTTATTACTGCATTATTTGGCTTTGGCTGGTTTTTAGAGTGGTGGCATGATGGAGCTGAAGCTTACAAATTTGAACTCGCCTCTGATATGTTAAAAATTACTTTCCCATATCTATGGTTTATTACCTTTACTGCTTTGTCTGGCGCCATTCTTAATACGTTAGGGAAATTTGCGGTTGCAGCTTTTACGCCTGTTTTTTTAAATATAGCTATTATTGGTTGCGCTATTTATGTCGCACCACAATTAGAACAGCCTGAATTTGGTTTAGCCATGGGCGTTTTTTTAGGTGGCCTTATTCAATTTTTATTTCAAATTCCTTTTTTGAAAAAAGAAAAACTATTAGTTAAGCCAAGTTGGCAGTGGTTTCACCCCGGAGTCATCAAAATTCGAACGTTAATGATCCCTGCTTTATTCGGCGTTTCAGTTAGCCAAATTAATTTATTGTTAGATACTTTTATTGCCAGTTTTTTACAAACAGGCTCTATTAGTTGGTTATATTACTCAGATCGTTTATTAGAGTTTCCATTAGGATTATTTGGAATTGCTATTGCGACAGTTATTTTACCAAGCCTATCATCTTCACACGTGAGTCAGTCATCGCAAGTGTTTGCAAAGACGTTAGATTGGGGCATACGCACTGTTTTCTTTTTAGGTTTTCCCGCTATGTTAGGTTTGATTGTACTAGCAGAGCCAATGTTACGCGTGTTATTTATGCGTGGAGAGTTTGATATGCAAGATGTCAGCATGTCAGCCATGAGTTTATGGGCCTATGGTAGTGGGTTATTAAGTTTCATGTTAGTTAAGGTGCTCGCTCCTGGTTACTATTCTCGTCAAGATACAAGAACGCCAGTTAAGTTTGGGATCATCGCTATGGTCAGCAATATGGTGCTTAATATTATTTTCGCTATTCCTTTTGGTTATGTTGGCTTAGCGATTGCGACGTCATTGTCTGCGAGTTTAAATGCAGGGTTGCTTTGGTTCGGGCTTTATAAAGGTGGCGTTTATCAAGTACAAAAACAAAGTATTGCAGTGTTAATTCGTATTATATGCTCTGGTGCAGTGATGGCAGTTGGATTACTGATGATGACACCTAATTTAGTCATGTGGAGTGAATTTTCTTTATTGGAAGCTGCTGTTCATTTGTTCCTGCTTATCTTAGGTGGCATCGCTGTATATTTGCTGAGTAATTTGCTTTTTGGCTTACGGCTTCACCATTTTAAAGTCAACGCAGACAATTAATAGTAAATCACGAAAATGAAAGCTGATTCCTTGGCAACCTTAATATATAATCGACTTTTTGCATTTTCAATGCTCATTTTGACAGTTAATTAAGACATTATCATGGAATTAATACGCGGAATTCACAATCTGCAACAGCAACGGGAAGGTTGTGTTCTAAGCATTGGTAACTTTGATGGCATACATCTCGGTCACCATGCAGTTTTAACGCGCCTATTAAAAGAAGCTAAACGCTTACAAGTTCCTGCGACAGTCATGACTTTTGAACCGCAACCTGCTGAGCTTTTCTCTGGTAATAATGCGCCAGCACGTTTAAGTCGTTTGCGTGATAAATTTGTACAACTTGAAAAGTTACACCTTGATCGATTATTGTGTGTCTCATTTACACATGAATTTGCGAACTTAAGTGCCGAAGAGTTTATTGAACAGCTATTAATTAAAAAATTAAATGTAAAGTTTTTAGTCGTTGGTGATGATTTTCATTTTGGTTACCAACGTTTAGGTGATTTTTCGCTCTTACAAGAAGCGGGTGAGAAATACGGTTTTGAGGTGGTCGACACAAGTAGCCTTTCTCAAGATGCTTGTCGTGTTAGTAGTACACGTATTCGTAGCGCCTTAGCAAAAGGTCAACTGCAACAAGCCGAACAAATGTTAGGGCGTAAATATAGTATTGCTGGACGGATAGGACATGGTCGTAAATTAGGCCGCACAATAGGCGTACCAACGGCTAATTTATTTTTAAAACGCCGTGTGTCGCCGGTTTCAGGTGTCTTTGTTGTGTCTGTGTTAGGTATTGGCGATAAAGTTTATCGTGGTGTAGCGAATATAGGTTGCCGTCCTACGGTACAAGGTGAAAGGCAGCAACTAGAAGTGCATATTTTTGATTTTAAAGGAGACTTGTACGGTCTTCAGTTAGAAGTGGCACTGGAAAAGAAATTGCGTAATGAAGTTCGTTTTGATTCATTCGCAGAATTAAAAGTACAAATTGATAAAGACATTCAACAAGCTAGAGAATGGCATCAGCTTAATTAATTAGAACGTTAGATGGAATAAAACCAATGAGTGATTACAAAAGTACATTAAATTTACCAAAAACTGGATTCCCGATGCGTGCAAATTTGGCGAATCGTGAACCTAATATGCTGAAAAATTGGTACAAGCAAGATCTTTATGGAAAGATTCGAGCTGCCAAAAAAGGTAAAAAAACGTTCATTTTGCATGATGGCCCTCCTTATGCAAATGGCGATATTCACATTGGTCACTCAGTTAATAAAATTCTTAAAGATATTATTATCAAATCTAAAACGTTATCTGACTTTGATGCCCCGTACATTCCTGGCTGGGATTGTCATGGTTTACCAATCGAATTAAAAGTTGAACAAAAGCACGGTAAACCAGGTAAAAAGCTAACCGCAGCAGAGTTCCGCGTTAAATGTCGTGAGTATGCCGCTCGTCAAGTTGATGGTCAGCGTAAAGACTTTAAACGTCTTGGTGTATTAGGTGAGTGGGATAATCCATACCTAACAATGAACTTCGCAACAGAAGCAAATATCGTTCGTGCGTTAGCAAATATCATTAAAAATGACCACCTTCATAAAGGTTCAAAACCTGTTCATTGGTGTACTGATTGTGGATCAGCGTTGGCAGAAGCTGAAGTTGAATATGAAGATAAAGTGTCTCCTGCTATCGATGTTGCATTTAATGCAGTTGATACCGATGCTGTATTATCTTGTTTTGATAAGCAAGGTGCTGATTTTGGCGAAGGGACTATCTCTGCGGTTATCTGGACTACTACACCTTGGACATTACCTGCTAATCGCGCAATCGCGTTAGCGGCTAAAGTTGAATATTCATTAGTACAAGCGGGTGAACGTCGTTTAATTTTAGCCACTGACTTAGTCTCTGGTTGTATGGCTCGTTATGGTATCGAAGATTTCACTACGCTAGCAATTACGACTGGTGCTGCATTAGAAAAACAATTATTTCAACACCCATTCTTAGATTTACAAGTGCCTGCGATTGTTGCAGACCACGTAACTATTGATGCGGGTACAGGCTGTGTACATACTGCTCCTGGCCATGGTCAAGACGATTACTCTGCTGGTTTGAGATACGACTTAGAAGTCGCTAACCCTGTTGCAGACAACGGTGTATTTCGTGAAGATACGGAGTTCTTTGCTGGTTTACATGTATTTAAAGCAAACGATACGGTATTAGACGTGTTAACTGAACGTAATGCCTTGTTGCATCACGTGAATATTAAACATAGTTATCCGCATTGCTGGAGACATAAAACGCCAATTATCTTCCGTGCAACACCTCAATGGTTTATTTCAATGGATCAAAAAGGATTGCGCGATAATGCATTAGGTGAAATTAAACAAGTTAAATGGATCCCAAGTTGGGGCCAAAATCGAATTGAAAAAATGATTGAAGGGCGCCCAGATTGGTGTGTATCACGCCAACGTACATGGGGCGTTCCAATTCCACTGTTTGTAAATAAAGAAACAGAAGAGTTACATGAAAACTCTATTGAGATGATGGAGCTCATCGCTCAAAAAATCGAGAAAGAAGGGATTCAAGCTTGGTTCGATTTAGATCCTGAATCTATTTTAGGTTTTGAAGCTGAGCAATTCCGTAAAGTTACCGATACGTTAGATGTTTGGTTCGACTCGGGTACAACACATGCCGCTGTAGTTGGTATACGTGATGAATATAAACAAGCGGATGGTACACAAGCATCAGCAGACTTATATTTAGAAGGCTCAGATCAACACCGAGGTTGGTTCCAATCTTCATTATTAACTAGCACTGCAATCAACGGTGTAGCACCTTATAAAGAAGTATTAACGCACGGTTTCGTTGTTGATGGTGACGGCAAAAAGATGTCTAAATCACTGGGTAACGTAATGTCACCACAAACAGTGATGAATGACTTAGGTGCTGATATTTTACGCTTATGGGTTGCTTCGACCGATTACACGGGCGAAATTACGGTTTCTGATGAAATTTTAAACCGAAGTGCTGATAGTTACCGACGTATTCGTAATACATCGCGTTTCTTATTATCAAACTTAAATGGTTTTGACCCACAAACTGATTTAGTGGCTCCGGAAGAAATGGTGGCATTAGACCGTTGGATCGTAGCTAAAGCATTAACCATGCAAAATGAAGTGATTGAAGCTTACGATAATTACAACTTACATGTTGTATATCAAAAACTAATGCATTTCTGTTCAATTGATTTAGGTAGTTTCTACTTAGATATTATTAAAGATCGTCAATACACAGCAAAAACAGGTAGTAATGCTCATTTAAGTTGTCAAACTGCGCTTTATCATATTGTTGAATCAATTGTACGTTTAATTGCGCCAATCTTAAGCTTTACAGCTGATGAAATATGGGGACGCTTACCTGGTGAACGCAACGAGTTTGTATTCACTGAAACATGGTATGAAGGATTATTTGGTTTATCAGATAACGAGCCATTAGATAATGATAAATGGGCGCAAATCATTACAGTACGTGCCGAGGTCAATAAAGCATTAGAGCTTGCTCGTAAAGAGGCGGTGATTGGTGGTGGATTAGAAGCAGAAGTGACCTTATATGCTTCAGATGAAATCAGTGCGTTATTGAATACCTTAGATGATGAATTACGTTTTGTATTGATTACATCACAAGCAACAGTAAAACCATTAGCTGATGCTTCTGCTGATGCCGTTACGACAGAGCTTAAAGGTTTAGCTGTGCAAGTTGTGAAAAGTGCAGCCGCTAAGTGTGACCGTTGTTGGCATCATCGTGAAGAAGTTGGTCAAAATGAGCAACATCCTGAATTGTGTGGACGTTGTATTACTAATGTTGATGGTGAAGGTGAAGTACGTCAATTTGCTTAGTAGATAACCTCATCAGTTAACTTGCATAAAGCGCCTTGGTTCTGAAAATGATTTAAGGCGTTTTTTTTAATGTTTTGATTGGAAATATTATGTCTGAAAAATCAAAAAAATCCTCAATGAGATCTGGTTTACCTTGGTTATGGTTGACACTTGTAGCCTTGGTTGTAGATCAGTTAACTAAGTACTGGACGGTACAAGCTTTGGCTTTGCATGAATCTTATGAGATTTTGTCTTTCTTTAATTTTACCTATGCGCGAAACTACGGTGCTGCATTTAGTTTTTTGGGTGATGCTGGCGGTTGGCAAAAGTATTTGTTTAGTGGCATTGCATTTCTGGTTTCTGCATACTTGTTATATTCGATGAAAAAAACAAGTGCAACACAACCTTGGTTAAATTGCTCCTATGCGTTGATTTTGTCTGGTGCGATCGGAAATGTAATGGATCGTTTAATGTTTGGGTATGTGGTCGACTTTTTAGATTTTGATTTAGGATTTTATCGTTGGCCCACTTTTAATGTTGCTGATATAGCTATTTTTATTGGCGCGGCAATGATGATTATTGATTCTTTATTTTGGGCTGAAAAACGCGAGAAATCCAAACAAAACGAAGAAAAAAAGGATAATAATAATGACGAATGAAAAAAAAGTAATTGGCGAAAGTAGCGAAGTATTAATGCATTTTTCAATTAAATTGTCAGATGGTTCAGCAGTTGATAGTACAAAAGTGGCTAATAAACCTGCTAAATTCGTAATGGGTGACGGTAGTTTAACACCTGGTTTTGAATCATGCCTGTTAGGCTTATCTGAAGGGGACTCTGAAATTTTTACCTTAGAGCCTGAATCTGCTTTTGGATTACCGAATCCTGATAATTTTCATTATATTGAACTCAGTAAATTTTCTGCTGATGTTCCTGCTGAAGTGGGTACTATTATTAGCTTTACTCAACCTGATGGTAGTGATATTCCAGGTATTATTCGTGAAATTGTTGCCGATAGTGTGACTGTGGACTTCAATCATCCATTAGCGGGTCAAACTGTCACTTTCGAAGTTGATGTACTAGAAGTTTTATAAATAACCTGAAATATTGAGAGCCTTATGAAAATTATTTTAGCTAATCCTCGTGGTTTCTGTGCTGGTGTGCATCGTGCAATTAATATTGTGGAGCGTGCATTAGAGCTTTTTCCGGCGCCTATCTATGTGCGTCATGAAGTAGTACATAATCAGTATGTGGTTGATGATTTAAAGGCTCGTGGTGCTGTTTTCGTGGAAGAACTTGATGAAGTGCCTGACGATAATATTGTTATTTTTAGTGCGCATGGTGTTGCGCAAAGTGTGCGAGAAGAAGCAAAGCGTCGCGCATTAAAAGTATTTGATGCAACTTGTCCTTTAGTAACCAAAGTACACATGGAGGTAACTCGCGCAAGCCGTCGTGGCCAAGAGTGTATTTTAATCGGACATCAAGGGCACCCAGAAGTGATTGGTACTATGGGGCAGTATGATAATGAAAAGGGCGGAATTTATCTGGTTGAATCACCAGAAGATGTACTTAAACTAGAAGTTAAAAACCCAGCAAGTTTAAGTTATAGCTCTCAAACTACTTTATCAGTTGATGATACTGCTAATGTAATTGATGCATTACGTGAAAAGTTTCCTGCCATTGAAGGTCCAAGAAAAAATGATATCTGCTATGCGACTCAAAACAGACAAGATGCAGTGAAAGATCTCGCGGACAAAACTGATTTGGTTTTAGTTGTAGGTTCAACAAACTCATCCAATTCTAATCGGTTACGTGAAAAAGCGAGTAGTGTGGGCGTTAATGCATATTTAATCGACAATGCGCTCGATATTAATAGTGATTGGTTCGACAATATAAAAACCGTGGGTGTGACTGCTGGCGCTTCTGCTCCTGATGTTTTGGTGCAGGCCGTTATTGAAAAATTGAAAACCTTAGGTGGCAGTGTTGTGATTGAGAATCCTGGGGTTGAAGAAAATACGGTTTTTGAAGTACCGGCAGAATTACGTATAAGAGAAGTAAACTAATACCATTCCGTTTAATTAAATGACCAATTATTGCGAAGGAAAAAGAGTGTAGTTCAAGGCGCATGATTGAGTAATAGCTAGCTATTGCGATTGAATGCAACGCAGAAAAACACTTTTTTAACTAGCAATAATGTTCAGGTTGTTAGGCGAAATTTGAGGTAAATGCTTGTTCCCTTTATGAAACTTACAACCATGAATGCATTAAAAAGGAGAACTAAGTTCTCCTTTTTGATTATTCGATATGTAGTCTTGAAATATGTTTACATATTAAAGAGTTTATACAGCTTCAGCGTCTTCTTCGCCTGTTCTTATACGAATAACGCGTTCAACAGGAGTTACAAAAATTTTACCATCTCCAATTTTCCCCGTTTGTGCTGTACTCATTATCGCTTCAATACAACGCTCAACATATTCTTTCTTTACTACTAACTCAATTTTAACTTTAGGTAAAAAATCAACCATGTATTCAGCACCACGGTATAATTCTGTATGACCTTTTTGGCGACCAAAACCTTTTACTTCAGATACAGTCATACCTGTAATATCAATATCTGCAAGTGCTTCACGTACATCGTCCATTTTGAATGGTTTAATAATTGCTTCTATTTTTTTCATAATAAACTCTTAATGTTGATTTCAAGTAAAAAGTAGATAAATCTCGAAGAGATTCACAGAGTGTTACTTCACGCTATAAATTTTCAGGCTAAATATGGAAAACAATATTACACTATTAGCAAATCAATAAAAAACAAACTTTTACTGCTAATTTAACCTGCTTCACTGTATTTATTCCGATTGCTAAAAGTCTGTCACTATTATCACGGTATGGGTAACAATATGCGCACAATTCAAGGCTTCACTTTTTTAGAAATGGTGATTGTGATGATCATCAGCAGTTTATTGCTAACTATCGGTATTCCCGGCTTCACTGCACTGATCAAAGGAAATCGATTATTGAATGTCGGCAGCTCAATACAAACCAGTTTAATGTTTGCCCGAAGTCAATCTGTTAGCTTGATGAGTTATGTAACCGTTTGTCCGCTAGTAGGAAACTCTTGCAGCAACAACTGGATAAACGGTTTGGACATCTTTATCGACAATGACCAAGACCAAGTCTTAGGAGTGAACGATACAAAATTAAAAGCAGCGGATCCTTTCAACAACCTTGATACTTTGGTTTTTCCTACTTCATCAGTTACCTTCACACCTGATGGACAAATTACAGGATCAGCATCTCTGTTTCGTTACTGTACCGATGAAGAAAGAATTGCCGTCTCAATTGCTTTTAGCGGACGAGCTAAGATTGTAACCGACGAGGATTTTACAGACTGCTTATAATAGACTGCATAGAGAATCTTAGTTTTATACCAATAACGTTAATTAACAGATCTCTTTTACTTGTTAAAATAACTTATTTCTTCGTTGTAAGTTTCGTAAAGGGAACACCATTTTAAGCCTTAAACTAAGCGATTTTTTCTGTGTGAAATTTAGATAACTTGCAAAAATACCCTATCAAATTAATGAAATAGGGTTAATTAATAAGACAAGGTAATACCATAAAATATAATCATTTTACATCGGAGTAGTTTCTGATTTTACTCTAGCATCTTTATTTTTAAATGTGGCGTTACCAGTGACACATTCCATAACACTTTTTATTTTTAATCCAGTGATTCCATCTGAAGAATATGCAGTTGAACCAGGTAGTTGCAGTAAAAACTCTTCTTTATTTTTATTCTTATAAACAAACTGATGAACCACTTTACTTTGGTCTTCTAATTCAACAAAACATGTATACGTAACTCTTTCTTCTGCTGCGTAACTTAACGAGGAAGTGAATACTAGCAATGTCGTCATGGCTAAGATACCCGGAAATGCCCGGCATAATATTGTCATCATACTGTTATCCTTTATTTCCAACAATTTGTCGAGGCACCACCAGATGCCGTTAATGCGGATTTAGCGAGTTCATGAGTAATAATTAATTTTGCACAATCTTTATCGTTTACTTGAGAGCTAATAGCGGTAGCAGTCAGAGTAAAGCCTGTTGTCGGGCGAGCAGGGCTAGCTGAACTTGTTGTAATAGAATAGTAGCCATTTTCAGTAATAAACGGATTTGTACTCATGCCCAGCTGAGTTTTTAAATTTTCTGCGTATTGATGCTGATCTAAATAAAACATTTCCTGCTTATTAGCTAAGTTTAGAAGTGCACTCTGTGCCTCACTGCGCTTCGATTTCAGTACATGTTGTGTATATGCAGGGTAAGCAACGCCTGCTAATATACCAATAATCATGATGGTAATGAGCAGTTCAACTAATGTGAATCCTAGCTTATTTTTCATTATGTAATGCCTTTATCTTTCTTCAAAAAAACTATAAATACGGCGAGGCATCATATCAGTTTGAGTATCCACTGTGCCTGAATGAACAATTTCAGCTTCTTGGGTCACTTCATCAATAACTGTAATAGTATCGCCTTGACCTACACCTAATAATCGAACTACGCTTTTCTCTTCTTCATCAATCCCCGCATGAATAACTAATGAATCAGGAACTCGAGAACCAATATTACGCTTAACAATAACTTCGCCCTCTTCATTTTTAAAGCGACTTGAACCAGAGTGTAAATCAACGGCATATAACCATCCGATACCTAAATTGCCAACACCACAAGTAATATTCACGGTTGAGTTAGGTACAAATGATGTGAAATAAACGGTTCCATCGAGCACCGCGCCTTGACCTAATGACTTCTCTCCTTCATCACTAAACTGATATTTCCAGCCAGATAAAGCACTCATATTTGCAAACACACTCAACACTTGATCTCCATTATAATTAGCAACGGGGTCATTAGTAATATCAAATAAGTTTGTTGCAGTTAGCGGAGTTGGTTTATCAGGGTATCCAGTTGCACCAAATAAAAGAGGATTAATATGGTAATCGTGAATAGAATAGAACGCATTACTCGTTTTTGTGTCTGAAGCAGGATGAGCACGATCGCCACTTCCTAATAAAAGACCATCATAAGGCAATTTTTTATAGCTATAAATGCCATCATTATCGACTGTTACGTAATTTTCATAAGTACGAACGATAACAGGAGCGGTGAAAAATTTTCTATCAGAAACCAACGTATCTCCACCTAGATCCGCCAATTTAATATGGCTCCATTTACTTACATCGGTGCCAACTAAATCCATTCTCCATAGATTTGCCCCCGTATCTCCAACATAAACTCGGTCAATGTAACCATCACCATCACTATCCAATAAACTAGCTTTACTTGGGATACTGTCTTTCAAGCAATGATTATCACCTGTCACACATACACCTGCTTCTACGGACCAAATTTTAGCCCCAGTTAATGCATTAACGATATATACTGCTCGCCCTGCAATATCATCGCAAGTTTCGCTTTCTGACGGTAAGCATGTATCTTTATTGGTATCATATCCACCACCAAATACGACCCCTGGCACAGTTTTATACTCAGAGCCTTCTTGGTAAGAAAATGTACCAACAGATGGCATTGACCAAGTTTGCGCTAACTCAGAAAACCCTGAAGTAGCAGCATCAATTGTCCATAGTAAACTTGGACTATTTGGTTCGGTAATATCTAATGCAAAGTAACTTCCTCCCCCTCGACGCATCCCTACAATGGCAATAATTTTTTGCAGCTCACCAGATTGATAAGTTTTAATCGCAATTGGCGATAAATCCATTCCGTAATGATGTTCTGTTGCGTCGGCTTCATCGCGTAATTTAATCGATGAAACTAATAACTGTTCTGGAATAAAGGCCCAATTTTCAGTGACGGTATCCCCATTATCAGTGAACATATGGAGAAAGCCTGCATTAGTACCCACTAATAAGCGTACTATTTGTTCATCATTTTCAATATAAGTAATAGCAAGTGGCTTAGAGTGTAGAGGGTCGGCAAAAATATCACTGCGATAATCAACAACAGAATTATTGCCGTTCTCATCATCTACATCTAACCCTTTTAACCAATTCAAACTATCGTTTAAATCTGAACTATCCACCTCTAATAGATCTGCCAATGCGGCATCATCTGCAGCACTGTAAAAGGCTTTTAAATTGGTGGCATTAGGCTCTTTTAGAATTGCATTATCAATATTACTTAGCACTTTACGACTTAGTACATCAGTTAACATTTCTGCAACCCCGCCTTCTTGAACAGCATTTCCATCTTCTACTCCGCCCCAATAAGTAGATGCTGTATCTTTAATGTTGCCTTCATCATTGATCGCAGGCACACCATTTCTATCAACCAAGATACCTTGAGAGTTCATGGTTAGTTTTTTAATATTACCTTGCCAAATCGATTTATTACTTGGCAAAAACATGGAGTAATAAACTGAATCCAAACTCCTTGTTCTATCAAAATTATTATTTGCAATAGCGGGTGATGATAAGCTAGAAGAGCTATTAAGAATATTCAAAATTGTGGATTGAAATGCATTTTGTAATGCCGCGGCACTTTCTGCAGGAAAATACTCTCCTCCACCAAGCACAGCTGTAGCCGATAATAACTGTCCTGCATCATCTACTGCACTTTGACCAAAACCAATTGTGTAAGTAGTAATATGTTGGTCACCATTATCTGCATTACTATCAATGTCATATTTATTCATCCATTGAGTTAATGTGGGCATATAACTACCTTCAATAGCACTATTACCCGTCAATGCCGCAATTGCCGTATCGGCGGCTTGATCTCTAGAAGGCTCACCATCGGTCATTAAAATAATGTAGGAACGCTCTTGGCAGGTTTTGAATGGCGATATATAAACACTCGAATTTTCTGCATTCAAATCTCGTTCAGGAGTGCGGGTAGGGTCGTCATCACCATACAATACACCATGACCTCCAAAATAGCGGTATGCTTCATACATGGTTTCACACAGAGGAGTCCAAGTATCTGCGCTCAGGTTATTGACTGAATTAATGATTTCTTGTGTTAATGCATCATCACGAGTTTGTATTCTGTCAATAATCCGACCACCATTTTTATCACTTGAACCGTCACCATCATTCCTATTAAAAACAGCCAATCCAAAATCAACCGAAGGTGTACTGCGTATGAGTTGCTCAATAGACTCTTTTGCAATCTCTAAACGCGTTTTAGTTACATCACCACTACTTGCCTTCCAATATACATAATTGGCAGAATATAATGTAACACCATCACCTGAGAATACACTGTTAACTGTTGAAATATATGGTCCCGTGCGTCCATCTTCAGGGTAACCAAGGTCAGATGGTGAGCCTGGATTTGAAGGGTCTTGATTAAGCATATCTTCTTTACATTCAAACCAAGTGCCACTGTTTCCTTGTAAGGTTTTCCAGCGAGATTTAGAACTTTTTCTATTAGGTTCCCAACGACGAACATTACCGTTATATAATCCATAAGTTGCAAGAGGAGCAACTGCTGCTTGACAGTTATTTTTACTACTTAAAAAATATTGATTACTATCAGGATCTGGTACATCCCCACCTTCATTACTCCAATAGATTCTGCTTGCATGAGAACCTGCACCATAATCAGCACTCGCTATATAATCAGCTTGCACCGTCTGTATACTTTCTTCTGTAGTCATACTTCCAGAATTATCAAAAATAATTAAAACTTGAGGTTTAATTCCATTTTGTGCACTGAGAACCGATACAAATAATTCAGTATCATCAGCAATGGCTAAAGCAAAAGGTAAGCATAAAAAAGTGATTAAACTGCGTTGTAAAATCATGTCGATTACTCCGTTAGCTATTTATTACAGCTAATTAAAATAGACAAAAGCCTATTAATATTTAACGTGTTTTTTCTGCTATCTAAAATGAATTATCAGCAGAATGTTTTATTCAACAATAATGGGTTGCTCCACACCGACACTTAATACGTTTTGCGCCCACTTACTACCATCATTTTTTTCACGACCGTAAGCATGTTTAAAATCAACTTGTAAATACTTACATTTGAAAACACTGCCGCTCGCATCCATTCTTCGACGGCAATTAATTTCTCCTAATAATTGCACTGAACTATTAGCTTCAGGGTATTGTAATGAGTCAAATGTCGTATTTTCAGTAGCTTCAGCAAATGCTTTCGCGCTACCTGGTGTGTTCATTATGTCGCTAGCGGTTCCATTTAAAATGATATTCGATTCACCTTGCATCGCACGAGAATCAATGACTTTTAATCCTAAAAAAGCGTTATTCATCAGTAAAACACCAAGTACCAATAATAGGGGTAAAATAATTAGAGCAATAACTAATGCCATGCCTTTTTGTCTAGATTTCCCTAATATGTGATGCCTTTTGTTTATATTATTCATCAATAGACACCACGCTATTATCGAAAGTAATCACTTGTGAACTCACTTCGCGCTTATAAGCATCACCCGGCGCAGTAAACACTCGGTCACCTAATTGATAACTATCTGTATTTTTATATCCAGGGGTTTTCTTTAATGAACGCGCCAATAAAAATATTTTCATGCCAATCACTCGGCCAGTATTCCAGTCATTATTTGTTACTTGAGAAGTGCCTATGAATGCATTGATTGAACCTGTTCGGTCACTTGCAATTAAATTATCCAATGCAAACATAAATTGCATGTCCTCAATCCCTTCTGCAATCACCTCCTGTAACTGCATTTTATTTTTTTCTAATTTAATGCGGCGTAAACGAGGGACATCTCCTTCTTTATCCAAATAATAAACATGGTGTATATATTCCCAAGCAGTACTAACATCTCCATTGCTTAAACTGCTAGAGTTACCAAGGTAAACATCTATTCCAGTTGTTGAAATATCAAGGTAATAGCGATCTTCTACAAATTGATCTGTTTGTGCCAAACCCCTTGTTCGTTTTAAAGAGAGATAGTCACTATCTGCTATCAAACTAGTGTTAGTTTCATTATCATCGATACAGGTCATCGCCATCCCAGTGAGGGATGCTGGAACGGTTGCCGCCCATAGCGGTCTAAAAACACCTCCACTAGGAAATGAACCAATACTTGCGTTATCAATGCAATCGTCACTTACTGCGATTGATGCGCCATTCAAAGTCCATAAGGAGCTATTTTCACCTGTTGACTGAGCAAAGAAGTAAGCTTGTTTTAGATCTCGAACTAATAATTGCATAGCAAAAGTTGCAGATTCTTGACGTTCACTACCACTCAATGACTCAGAAGTAACCGCTCGACTTGAGATAAAAATACTAAATAAGCCTGCAGTCAAAAAAAGTGCCAAAACGATAGTAATCATCCATTCAACTAAACTGTATCCGGTTTGAAAACGAGATAATGACATTGATGAGAATCTAAACGATGGGGAGTTCATGATGATTTACTTATATAAGTTTGAACTGATAGTTGACGACGATGTAAACTTGCTTCTCCACATTTAAAAGAAAGTGAAGTAGATCCACTATCTATTGCCGCATCTAAACTTTTGACTGTGGAGTACCAACTTAAAACGATCATACTTTTTCCTGTACTATCAGCCTCAATACATGCATCTGCACCGATTAAACCAGATTCAATACCAGTTGCGCTGACAACGTGAGCGCCAATAAATTTATCTTTCCATTCATATAAATCATTATTTTTTACATCTTCACCAGAACAGTTTACAAATACTCCTCCACTACCAATACAATCGGGTTGTGTTAGTTCAGCATCAATTAAACTATTTATGGCATAGCTATTACCCGTTTGCTTTAACCATCCTTTATTCAACTGCATACGTTCACTGATATCTGAAAGTAAAGAATTTGCTAAAGTACGTTGTTGAATTTCAACAGATGATTTAACTGCGGTTGATTGCATTCCAGCTAAACCAAGTAATCCCAACGCTAAAATAAAGCTACTGATCATAATTTCTAATAAACTAAAACCCCGCTGTATCATAAAGAATTCCCAAAAAATATGATGGAGAGTAAAAATAAGTATAGTCATAAATCAAAAAGTGAAATTATAAAAACATTAAACTGTCATTAAGATCACGCTCTAAAAACAATAAAAATAAAACTTAAGGATTAACGTAAATAGAAGACTGGTTAATAAAAAAGGACTAATTAAATTTAAGAAGGAGTTGTATTCGAGCTAATTTTTCCTCAACAAGCCCTGATCACAATATTATGAGGAATGGTATAATTGGTATAATAAAAAAGGGGCACATGATTAATCTATACCCGTTACCATTCAAGGTGCAAAATTCAGCAAGCGGTGAAGTGAAGAGGTTCTAGGTAGAAAGAGGAAGTTCTAACGGGTTAAATTGACACTTTCTAACAACGAAGAGGGTTGCTTCACAGCTTGCCCTCAAGGTCGTTAGCTTTCGATACAGGCATGCTGGACCTTGATATAGAGTCCAAGCTAAGGATTGAATAAAGCAACTTGAACCATGACGGGTATATTAAGAAAGCACAATTGAAACAATGTAAAACCGCTAATTTGAAAAGATACTGCGGTTAATGAAATCGACTATTTTGCTTACCAATCGAATATTGACCAACGTTCACTTCGTTTTACAACACGATTGTTAGGGTAATTGAGTTTTAATACTGCTAAGGCATTTTGTTCCGGTACTTTTAAGCCTAATTCTCTATAAGCTTGGATCATGATTTCTAATGCATCTTTTACTGATTCGGTATTTGGATAATTATTTAACACCGTTTTACTGCGATTAATCGCCGCAATGTAGGCTTCGCGTTTTATATACCATTCAGCAATTGATATTTCATAACGAGCAATACGATTTTTAATATATATCATTCTTTGATGTGCGTCTTTTGCATATTGGCTTTCTGGGTAATATTTTAAAATATGATTGAAATCTTTAAATGCTTTTTGAGAATAGCTTTGATCTCGATTAAATCTATCGATACCGAATAAATTTTGAAAGAATTGATTGTCTGCAGATAAATTCGCGAGACCTCGCATATAATAGAGATAATCTAAATCATCATGTGTTGGATTTAAGCGAATAAATTTATCGATATTTGCTAAAGCTAAAGCGACTTCACCTCTTTTGTAGTAAGCGTAGATTAAATCTAGTTGTACTTGTTCTGAGTGAGGCCCAAATGGATAACGGCTATCTAGCGCTTCTAAAAAATCAGTTGCTTGCTCGTAATTCGCTGCTTCTAATGCTGAAAATGCATCTTGATATAATTCAACCGGAGGTTTGTCTGGAACTTTTGGTTCGCTACTTTTTTTAGAGGAACAGCCGGTTGCAAAAATGGCGATGAAAAAAGTGGTCGTTATTAGTCTAAGGATCTTATTCATAAGTGTTATAATGTCGGCCAAGATTAAAAACAACAGTATCGGTTATCGCCGAAAGAAATAAAAGTAAAAAAATTTAAAATGTGACAAGATAATAGTGTCAGAGAAGATACTTCATCAAAATACATTACAACCGTAAAAAAATACAAGAAGAGAGTACTATGAGCCAAGCAATACACCTATCTGCAGAAGTGACGGATGAACAGTTAGGATTTCGATTAGATCAAGCGCTTGCCGCATTATTTCCTGATTATTCACGTTCTCGCATCAAAGAGTGGATCTTAGCTGACCTAGTACAAATTGATGGCAATATATCATCAACCCCCCGTGAAAAAGTCTTTACAGGGCAAAAATTAGACATTAATGCAGTATTAGAAGATGAAGTGACTTATCTACCACAGAAAATTAATATTGATATTGTTTATGAAGATGAAGATATATTAGTGATTAATAAACCTGCTGGATTAGTTGTTCATCCTGGTGCAGGTAATTCAAACGGTACTTTATTAAATGCCTTGTTATATCATTACCCAAGTATTGCGGAAGTGCCAAGGGCAGGTATTGTACATCGACTAGATAAAGAAACATCTGGCTTAATGGTGGTGGCGAAAACTGTGCCTGCACAAACGCATTTAGTGACGAGCTTACAAGCACGTCAAATGACGCGTGAATATGATGCGATTGCAACTGGGCGCTTTACTGCTGGTGGTAAAGTGGACGCTCCAATTGGTCGTGATAAAGTTCATCGGACTAAAATGGCGGTGAATCATACTGGCGGTAAAGAAGCCGTAACTCACTATCGTATTTCTGAAAAATATCGTGCGCATACTCGTCTACGTTTACGCTTAGAAACAGGACGTACTCACCAAATCCGTGTTCATATGATGTCAATTGGTCATGTATTAGCTGGCGACCCTGTTTATGGTGGCCGACCTCGACCACCAAAAGGTGCATCTGTGGAATTGAGTGAGGCTTTACGTGGTTTTAGACGCCAAGCACTACATGCAACTATGTTACGTTTAGATCATCCTATAACGGGTGAAGAAATGGAATGGCATGCAGAAGCACCAGAAGACTTCAAAATATTAGCGGCTGCATTACGTGCAGATGCTATTGCACATGAACAAGAGCTCGATGCTTCATTGTAATCATGCGATTAATTAAGCCAAACTGGAGCGCTCCCAAACACGTTCATGCTTTTTCTACCACTCGTTTAGGCGGTGTAAGTGAGGGAGAGTTCAACGGGTTAAATTTAGCAACGCATGTCTCTGATAAATCGGAGCATGTGTTAAAAAATCGTTTTTTATTATCTCAAGAATGCCCAACTGCACCTCCATTGATTTGGCTTAATCAAACACACAGTTGTGACCTAGTTAAGCTATCTAATATAACAGTAACAGGGATTGATGGTGATGCGAGT
Organism: Psychromonas sp.; assembly: GCA_028041985.1. Taxonomy (GTDB): domain Bacteria; phylum Pseudomonadota; class Gammaproteobacteria; order Enterobacterales; family Psychromonadaceae; genus Psychromonas. The sequence continues at coordinate 30,131 of JAOFNL010000002.1, forward strand.
TGGATCAACTCTAATCAGTATACTTGTGTTGTGATGACGGCAGATTGCTTACCTGTGTTAGTGACAGATCAAAAAGGTTCTTTTGTTGCTGCCATTCATGCCGGATGGCGAGGGTTGTGTGATGGCATTATTGAAAAAAGTATTGTCTCTATTTGTTCTCAGTTAACTATCGGACATGAACAATTATTAATTTGGCTGGGCCCTTGTATTGGGCCGAATGCTTTCGAGGTTGGCGATGATGTTCGTGATGAATTTATGGCTCACGATCCACTCGCTAGTGTTGCGTTTATTGCTAATAAAGGAAAATGGTTGGCTAATTTACATCAATTAGCCATATTGCGTTTAGCCAATTTTAAAGGTGCTAACATTACGGAAAGTGAATTATGTACTTTTAGTGATCCCGACTTATTTTATTCTTATCGCAGAGATGGGAAAACAGGACGTTTAGCGACTTTTATTTGGCTTGATTAATTTTTAAATTTACGAAACATACCTTGCTCTCAAATTAAGATTATTTATCTACTTTGTTCTCTAAGAAACCTTGAAATATATTCGCTTATCCCCATTCTTATTTAGGTAAATATTTCAGGAGAATCACTATGCGTATAGATAAATTAACCAGCAAATTCCAATTAGCGTTATCTGATGCTCAATCTATTGCATTAGGTCGCGATCATCAATATATCGAAGCTACTCACTTATTGGTCGCTATGCTTAATCAAGATAGTGGTTCAATTCGTGGTATTTTGGCTGATCTTGAAATTAATATAAATTTATTAAGATCACAACTATCTGCGATGTTAGACAAAATGCCTAAAGTGTCTGGTATTGGTGGCGATATACAACTCTCTAGCCAGCTCGGTATTATCTTCAATTTGTGCGACAAATATGCACAAAAAGCGAAAGATAAATTTATCTCCTCTGAGATATTTTTACTTGCCGTTTGTGAAGATAAAGGTGAGTTAGGAAGCGTGCTACACAAACTTGGTCTGACGAAAGATAAAGTAGAAAGCTCTCTAAAAAAACTGCGCCAAGGGCAGACCGTTACTGATGCTAATGAAGATGGTCCTGAACAAGCCTTAGATAAATATACGATTGACCTAACAGAGCGCGCTGCAGCAGGTAAATTAGATCCTGTGATTGGGCGTGATGATGAGGTGCGTCGTATGGTTCAGGTTTTGCAGCGTCGTACTAAAAACAATCCCGTGATTATTGGTGAGCCTGGCGTGGGTAAAACCGCTATCGTAGAAGGATTAGCACAGCGTATCGTTAATGGCGAAGTGCCTGAAGGTTTAAAAGGTAAGCGTGTTTTATCATTAGATATGGGGTCGCTGATTGCTGGTGCAAAATTTAGAGGTGAATTTGAAGAGCGTTTAAAAGCGGTGCTTGCCGAGTTGTCTAAAGAAGAAGGGCAGGTCATCTTATTCATTGATGAGTTGCATACAATGGTTGGCGCTGGAAAAGGCGATGGTGCGATGGATGCGAGTAATATGCTCAAACCCGCACTTGCTCGTGGTGAGTTACATTGTGTTGGAGCAACTACGCTAGATGAATATCGCCAATATATTGAAAAAGATGCAGCGTTAGAACGTCGTTTTCAGAAAGTACAAGTTGATGAACCAACGGTTGAAGATACTATCGCTATCTTACGTGGCTTAAAGGAACGTTATGAATTGCACCATCAAGTAGAAATTACAGATCCTGCTATCGTAGCCGCAGCCACACTATCGCATCGCTATATTTCAGACCGTCAGTTACCTGATAAAGCAATTGATTTGATTGATGAAGCCGCGTCAAGTATACGTTTACAAATGGACTCTAAGCCAGAAAGTTTGGATAAATTAGGGCGTAAAATCATTCAGCTTACTGTAGAGCAAAAAGCACTTCAGAACTCTTCTGATGATGCCAGTATGCAACGTTTAAAAGATTTAGAAAGAACCTTAAAAACAAAAGGCAAAGAATACAAACTGTTGGATGAAATTTGGAAGACAGAAAAAGCAGCGCTTTCTGGTACACAAAATATTAAACAGGCGCTAGAGCAAGCTCGCCTTGATCTTGAAGTTGCTACTCGAGCATCTGATTTAACGAGAATGTCTGAATTACAATATGGTCGAATTCCTGACCTAGAAAAGCAGTTAGATTTAGCTTCTCAAGTTGAGATGCAGGATATGACGCTGTTGAAACATTCTGTTACAGAAAATGAAATTGCAGATATTCTTGCACATTGGACAGGTATTCCTGTCTCTAAAATGCTAGAGGGTGAAAAAGATAAACTCTTAAAAATGGAAAAACAACTTCATTCTCAAGTGGTTGGCCAAAATGAAGCGATTGATGCCATTTCGAATGCAATTCGTCGTAGCAGAGCTGGATTAAGTGATCCTGACCGTCCAATTGGTTCTTTCTTGTTTTTAGGGCCCACAGGTGTTGGTAAAACTGAATCCTGTAAAGCATTAGCCAATTTTTTGTTTGATAGTGTCGATAATATGGTTCGCATCGATATGTCTGAATTTATGGAAAAACATTCAGTTTCCCGCTTAGTCGGTGCTCCTCCAGGTTACGTAGGATATGAAGAGGGTGGCTACCTCACGGAAGCGGTTCGTCGTAAACCTTATTCAGTGATTTTATTAGATGAAATAGAAAAAGCACATCCTGATGTGTTTAATATTCTACTACAGGTATTGGATGATGGCCGATTGACTGATGGCCAAGGTCGTACGGTAGATTTTCGTAATACTGTCATTATCATGACTTCAAACATTGGATCTGAGATCATTCAAGATGCGTTTCCAAGTACGCCTTATGATGAAGTGAAGAATACGTTATTGGGGGTGTTATCAAAACACTTCAAACCTGAGTTTTTGAATCGTATTGATGAAACGGTTGTTTTCCACCCGTTAAGTGAAAAACACATTAAATCGATTGCGACAATCCAGTTACATGCATTACAAACTCGGTTGAAAGCGCGTGATTATCATCTTACGTTTAACGATGCTTCCATTGAATTATTGGTTAATGCGGGTTATGACCCTGTATATGGTGCTCGTCCATTAAAAAGAGCGGTGCAGCAGTTATTAGAGAATACATTAGCTCAAAAAATATTATCTGGGGAGTTAAATACTGGAACAAATATCTTAGCTGATGTTGAAGACGGTAAAATTATCTTTGTACAATAGTTGTGATTAAATAAAGTGACGATTTATATCGTCACTTTATTATGTGGATGATTGATAAGAGCCATTCACAATAGTGGCAGTTACTTGGTAGCTATTATCGAAAATTGTTAAGTTAGCGATCTTACCCGGATTTATTGAACCTAATTTATTATCAACTGAAATAACTTTAGCTGGATAAAGTGTGGCCATACGTAATGCTTCATCTAATGTTATGCCAACGAATTTAACGCAATTTTCTATTGCTTTGATCATCGTCACTGCTGAGCCACCTAACGTTCCGTCGGCGCCTAAGCATTGTCCATTTTTGAAATAAACGGGGGTACCCACAAAATTAAATTCACTGATTGTCGCGCCTGCTGGTGCAGTTGCATCGGTTACCAGTATTAATTTATCCCTCATTAGTTTTTTAGACATGCGTACATTTTCATAGGATACGTGAAAACCATCAACAATAATGCCTGCATAAATATTGTTGTCGTACACTGCTCCCACAACACCCGGTTCTCTAGCTGTTATTGATGTCATGGCATTAAATAAGTGTGTCGCACACGTTGCTCCATGTTTGATTGCGTTAGTGGTTTGTTGATAGGTTGCATTACTATGGCCTAAGGAGACAATAATTCCTGCGGAATGTAACTTCGCAATTATTTCAGTTGGAGTTTGTTCTGGCGCTAATGTCACTTTCTTGATGATATCGGCATTTTCGCAGATTAAGTCAATCATTGCGGCGTTGGGTTTTCGAATAAATTCTTCTGGATGAATCCCTTTTTTTTCTACACTAATGTAAGGGCCTTCAAGGTGTAAACCGAGCACTTCATTGGATCTGTATTGCATGTAAGCACGTGTTGCTATGATTGCGCGTTGTATGCCTTGATCACTATCCGTGATGAAAGTAGGAAGGTAGCTTGTGGTACCAGATTTTAAGTTAGCCGCCTGCATAGTTGCTAATGTCTGCTCTGTTTCAGCACCATTAAACATGACTCCGCCACAACCATTTAATTGTAAATCGATAAAGCCTGCGGATAAATTTGCTCCATCTAGATCAATAATCTCAATATTTTTTGCTAGAGAACTGATGGGAATGATTTCTTTAATCAATGTTTCTTTAATCACCAGAGCATGATCTGTGAGAATGGATTCTCCAGTGTAAATAGTACAATTTATGACTGCATACATTAAATCTGTCCTCGATAGTTCGCTGAATGCGAATACCTATAATTGAGAGTGATGGCGTTATTGTATTGCGATTTCAGTAAAATATTTGAGTGTTTTTACTTTTAATTCCATTGTGGATTCGGGGTCACAAACGATAACGGCTTTAGGGTGTAGCTGTAATGCTGATATAGTCCATTGTTGTGTAATGCTACCTTCCACGGCGGCTTGTAATGCTAATGCCTTATGTCGACCGGTAACTAGAATTAAAATCTCCGCTGCGTCTAATAAAGTCGCAACGCCAATGGTCAGAGCAAATTTAGGAACAATATTGATATCATTATGAAAAAATCGAGCGTTAATATTTCGTGTTTCTGATGTTAGCTTTTTAATTCGGGTGCGAGAGGCGAGTGATGATCCTGGTTCATTAAATGCAATATGTCCATCAACGCCTACTCCACCTATAAACAAGTGAATAGTACCCACTTGTTTTATTTTATGTTCGTAGCGTTGGCATTCTGCTTGTAAATCTTCTGCTAATCCATTTAATAGATTAATGTTCTTTGGTTGAATATTAACGTGATTAAAAAAGTGCTCATACATAAAATGGTGGTAACTTGCTGAGTTTGCTGGCTCAATACCCACATATTCATCCATATTAAACGTTACGACATGTTCAAAGCTGACTTCACCTAATTTGTAAAGTGCTACTAATTCTTGATATGTTGCTAATGGCGTACTACCTGTTGGTAGACCTAATACAAAGGGCTTGTCTGCTGTTGGGGAGAATGCATTAATTTTTCTTGCGGTATAGCAAGCAGACCATCGAGCAACATCGAGTGCATTTTTGAGTGGAATTAAGCGCATTGGTTACTCCAATTAAATGACGATGGGAAAGATTAATTGTTAGCGTAAATGATGTTAGAGCAAGCGACTACTGGTTTTATCATGTCAGTTTAATTCTTGGTGATAATAATCACAAAATAAATCGATTGAGTTTGCGACTTGCTATAAAGTAGCTAAAGTTTCAGATGGATTTGGTAATCAAAATCTCCTGTCAGAATAGTCGTTAATAAATAGCGAAATACAATAATATTACATACCCATTGAGCTTACATGTCTGAGGAGATCTGCTAGTGAATGTTTTAGGTTACATGCAAAAGATTGGCAGATCATTAATGGTGCCCGTTGCTGTTTTACCTGCTGCTGCCATTTTGATGGGTGTCGGCTATTGGATTGACCCTAATGGATGGGGAGTAGACTCCCAAATAGCTGCTTTTTTGATAAAGTCTGGCGCAGCTGTTATTAACAACATGGCCTTACTGTTTGCAGTTGGTGTGACCTATGGTATGTCTAAGGACAAAGATGGCGCCGCTGCACTTTCTGGATTAGTGGGTTGGTTGGTTATCACTACATTATTATCACCCGAAGCGATTGAAGAAATAACTGGTGAAGTGGCGCATGCGGCTTTCAGTCAAATTAAAAATCAATTTTTGGGTGTTCTTGTTGGTATCATCTCTGCAGAACTCTATAACAAATTCTCTACCGTTGAACTCAATAATGCTCTCTCTTTTTTCTCTGGTCGACGTTTAGTCCCAATTGTTGTTTCTATCGTCATGATGGGGGTTTCATTTATATTAATGGTTATTTGGCCAATTATATTTAATGGCTTACAGACTTTTGGTGAGATGATTTCTGGCATGGGTGATATTGGCGCCGGTCTTTATGGCTTTTTCAATCGATTACTCATTCCCGTTGGTCTTCATCATGCGCTTAATTCTGTGTTTTGGTTTGATGTCGCAGGTATTAACGATATTCCTAACTTTTTAGGGGGACAGGAAACTATCGAAAAATTTGCTCAGCAAGGTAAAGTTGCTTATGGCACCGTCGGTATGTATCAAGCAGGCTTTTTCCCTATTATGATGTTTGGTCTACCAGGTGCTGCCTTAGCTATTTACACTACTGCTAAGTCCGAGAATAAAAAGAAAGTGGGCTCCATCATGTTGGCGGCTTCTTTGGCGTCTTTCTTTACCGGGGTAACCGAGCCCATAGAGTTTTCGTTTATGTTGGTTGCTCCATTACTATATGTAGTTCATTCTATTTTAACCGGATTATCAGTATTCATTGCTGCAAATATGCAGTGGATGGCTGGTTTTGGTTTCTCTGCTGGATTAGTTGACTTGATATTATCGTCACAAAATCCACTTGCCAAACAGTGGTATATGCTTATTTTACAAGGTTTTGCATTTTTCGCTGTTTATTACTTCGTATTTTTAACGTTAATAAAAGCATTTAACCTTAAAACGCCTGGTCGTGAAAAAATCCAACCTAAATCTCCTGCAGTAAAAAAGGCGAATAATGACGGGAGTCAACTTGCTAATAGTTATGTCCTTGCATTGGGTGGTAAGGATAATCTTGAAGTGATTGATGCTTGTATAACGCGGTTACGTTTAACATTAAAAAACCGTAGTATTATTAAAGAAGCAGATTTAAAAGCATTAGGTGCCATGGGGGTTGTTAAATTAGGCGAAAAAAACCTTCAGGTTATTATAGGTCCCCAAGCTGAAAGTATTGCTAATAAAATGAAAGCACTGAAATAATAAGTTTATTTGCTGATTTAAAAGGCACTCATCGAGTGTCTTTTTTGTTTCTTCCCTTTATATCTCCCTCGAACCCTTTCATTTAGTGTGATTTCACTTGAGGTTCGCCTTAGAATATACGATGATAACTCTCTTTTATGAATCATATATTTTAGAGGTTATAATGTCTGAACTGGAAACACGCCCAAGTAATTTTATTCGAACTATTATTGAAAACGACCTTGAGAGTGGCAAGCACCAGACAATTCATACACGTTTTCCTCCTGAGCCAAATGGCTACTTACATATTGGTCATGCCAAATCTATCTGTTTAAATTTTGGTTTAGCATTAGATTATCCAAATGCTGCTTGTAACTTGCGTTTTGATGATACAAACCCACTTAAAGAAGATGCGGACTATGTTGCTGCAATTGAAAAAGATGTCACTTGGTTAGGCTTTAAATGGCAAGGTGATATTCGTTATTCATCTAATTATTTTGAACAACTTTATGATTACGCTATCGAGTTAATTGAAAATGGTAAAGCTTATGTTTGTGAGTTAAATGCTGAACAAACTCGTGAATATCGTGGTACGTTAACTTCCCCAGGTAAAGATAGCCCATTCCGTGATCGTCCAATCGCAGAGAGCTTAGATCTATTCAGACGTATGCGTGCAGGTGAATTTGCAGAAGGTTCGATGATGCTGCGTGCAAAAATCGATATGGCTTCTCCTAATATGAAAATGCGTGATCCTGTTATTTACCGTATTCGTTTTGCCCATCATCATCAAACCGGTGATAAATGGTGCATCTACCCAATGTACGATTTTACACACTGTATTTCTGATGCCATCGAAGGTATTACACACAGTCTATGTACATTAGAATTTGAAGATCACCGTCCTCTATATGACTGGGTATTAGCTAATATCAGTATCGAATGTAAACCGCGTCAAATCGAGTTTTCACGTCTTAACTTGCAATATACATTAACGTCTAAACGTAAGTTAAATGCGTTAATAGAAGAGAATATTGTGAGTGGTTGGGATGACCCTCGTATGCCTACTATCTCTGGTATGCGTCGTCGTGGTTACCCTGCAGCAGCATTACGTGAATTTTCAAAGCGTATTGGTGTAACTAAACAAGAAAATACAGTTGAACTGGCTTCACTCGAAGCCTGTGTTCGTGAAGACTTAGAAGCAAACGGTCCACGTGCAATGGCTGTACTTGATCCTATTAAAGTGACTATTAGTAACTATGAAGAAGGGAAACTGGAGCAACTCATCGCACCTGCACACCCTAAAGACGAAAGCATGGGAACTCGTACTTTACCTTTCACCCGTGAAATATATATTGATCGTGCAGACTTCCGAGAAGAAGCGAACAAAAAGTACAAACGTTTAGTGCTAGGGAAAGAAGTACGTTTGCGTAATGCTTATGTGATTAAAGCTGATGATGTGATCAAAGATGAGTCGGGTAATATTACTGAAATTATCTGTTCTTATGATCCTGAAACACTAGGTGCTAATCCAACGGATGGACGTAAAGTGAAAGGGGTTATTCATTGGGTGAGCGCGGTATCAAATAAACCCGCTGAATTTAGAGTTTATGATCGTTTATTCACCGTAGAAAATCCAGCTGCCGTTGAAGACGTCCATTCTATTATTTACCCTGAATCATTAGTGGTAAAGCATGGATTTGTTGAAAATAGTTTAGTGGATGCTCAACCTGAAGTTGCGTATCAATTTGAACGAGAAGGTTACTTCTGTGCAGATAATCAAGATTCAAGTGCTGATAAATTGGTGTTCAATCGCACGGTTGCATTACGAGATTCTTGGGCGGGTTAATTTTTAGCGATTAAAATTACTTATTCTCATTTAAGGCCTCGTTAAACAGGCCTTTTTTATGGTTAATTTTTCCTGAGTAATTGCGCTAAGGTTATATTGCCTGAGCCCCCCATCTTACTTAACTGAGCTAATAATAACTCTGCGCAGGCAAGTGCGTCGGTTAAAGCATTATGCGCATTATAAATAGGCAAATTGTAACGTTCTCTACAGGCGTTTAAGCGTAAGCTGCCTACCTTTAAGACCTGATGTTTACGTTGTTGTCTTTCTTTATCAATGGCTAAAGTATCTATTGCCATCAGTGGTAAAGGATGTAGTTCAGTGTCTATTAATGCTTTTTCAATAAATTGTAAATCTAACGGTGCATGATGTGCGACTAGCACTTTATCTTTGCATTGTTCTAGTAACCACAACAACACCTCTTTAAGTGTTGAACCATTGGATAAGTCTTGATCTAATACGCCATGTATCACTGCACTTTGTCCTACACTACCTTGTATTTTAATGAGTCTGTATTGTGCTAATTTAGGGTGTATTTTTGCGTTAATGATAGGAATTATTCCTATGCTGACCATTTGATCTTTCTTAGGATCCAATCCTGTCATCTCAATATCTAAGGCTAATAAATTGATCTCGGAAATAGGTTTAAGTCGCCGTGTGAACAGATATTGGTAATGCTCACGAATAGACGCTAATTGGCTATTTTGTATTAACCTTTTTAATTTATGTTCCAACCACCACTGCCTCAACATTAAAACTGTCTCAAGAACTTCAGGCGAATGGTTCCTTGCGCCTCATGAATGACTTTAAATGCATCTTTTAATTGATGACGAACAAGTGAGGAAAGTGTATCGGGTAAAATATAGTTAGAGACAGGTTGGGTATTATTAAACTGAACGCCTTGATTGGTTAATCGCTTATGAGCGATAAATTCCCATGCATCGAGTAAACTCATTGCAATCTCTTTATCGATGCGTTGTGCAGCAATAAGGCTATCTAGACGTTTGCTAGTATTCACTTCTGATATTCCTGCTGCTAGCGCATAGATTCTTACAATGTCATTAATTAACGCATTACCTTTGTGTTTTAAGTTGATCCCTTTTACTTCTCGACCATCACGCTCAATGACAAAGCTTCTGAAGAATCCTAAAGGGGGAGTTGACTGTAAGGCATTTTGAGTTAGGGCTGCAATGAAAATATCGTTATCTTTGGTCGTTGCTAGAACCTTTTTTTGTAACGATTCAAATAAAGGAATTTGACCAAAAATAGGGCGCATATCAAAAAAGATAGTGGCATTTAAGAGAGCGGTTGGATTGGGCGTTTCAATCCATTTTTTAAACTTTTGTTGCCATTGTTGTAGTGAGAGTTGCCATTGTGGATTTTGAGCCATAATATTGCCTGGACAAAAAGGGAAACCGCATTCATTTAGACCATGGCAAACAAATTCAGATAACTGCTTAAAGTAACGTTGTTCGGTTTCATTGGCTTCTCTTTCTAATACAAGTGCATTATCTTGATCCGACCCTGCCATTTGATCTTGTCTGCCTTGAGAACCAAACGCAAGCCAACAAAATGTTATGGGTGCGGCACCTAATTGCTGCTGTTTTAAAGTGATGAGTTGACGAGTTAACGCATCGGTAACCGATGTAAGAATACGGCCTATTTCAATAGCTTTAGCATCACTACTAATCAAATTTTGTAATAATGTAGGAATTTTTTGACTCACCTGAATAAGTGCGTCTAGATTATTTTGTCGCCCAATTTGGCTAATTAACAATAATGGCTGTGAACTCTGACTACGGATTAAATCTGTACTGGTGATAATCGCGATTGGTTTGTTATTTTGTATCACGGGTAAATGGTGGATATTCATTTCACTCATCTTTAGCATGGCTTCAAATATCAATGCTTTGGGCTCAATCGTTACTGGATTTTGAGTCATTGCTTTTTCAACGAGCAAATCACCTGTGAGACCTTCTGCTAATACTCGAACTCGTAAATCTCTATCAGTTAAAATGCCACATAGTTGATCGGCTTCCATCACAACCAAAGAAGAGACTCTTTTTTCTGACATTAATGATGCGGCTTGGTGGATGGTTGCATCTTTACTCACATAAACGAGTTCACGGGACATAATATTGGTAATTCGAGCCGTACTAATATTATTAGTATTGATGGATCCTTGATCTCGTAACCGTTTTGCAAAGGCTTGATTAAAGAATCGGTCGAAGGAATAACTGTTTGCGCGTAATTGATCAAACATTTTTGCCGCAATATGATAAACCAGACCATCTTCTAAAATATGCACCTGGTTAATGACCTTTTCGCCAGACAGCATGCCACTAAAACCGAAATATTGACCTTCTCCTACTCTATCAATTAACTCTCCTTGCTGTGTTGTTACTTCAAAAGCACCGCTACGTACAATGTAAAGTTGAGGTTCATTGGTATCTACATGCACTAATTTTTGTTCTTTGCTGTAATAGGCAATGGTTAATTCTTGACAGCATTGCTTGATTGTCTGTTCATGGAGAGAATCGAATGGCGCTAGTGTGTGCATAAAATCATAAATTGGTTGAAGTTCACTATTGTCCATTAATCCTCCTATATATTTTTAATGTAATCGGAAACAAAAAAAAGCGCCGAAGCGCTTTTTAAATCCAACTATTGTTAATGATCTTGTGCTTCACCGGATCCTTTAGGGAAACGGATAGCTTCAACCATATTTTGTACTGATTCAGGTACTGCGTCAGTCACTCTGCTCACAATCGCTGCTGCAGTGAAGTTAATGACCATACCTAAAAGACCAATACCTTCAGGTGATACACCAAATAACCAGTTATCAGGCACATTTGCTGCTGGATTTACAAACTTAAAATAAATAATGTAAACAGTAGAAAATGATAGGCCTGCAATCATACCCGCTATAGCACCTTCTTTATTCATCGTTTTAGAGAAAATACCCATGGTAATGGCAGGGAACAAAGAAGAAGCGGCGAGTCCGAATGCAATGGCGACCACGGCGGCGACAAATCCTGGTGGATTAATGCCAAAGTAGCCAGCTATCACAATCCCAATGGCTGCAGCTGCCCGAGCATACATCAGCTCTTTTTTATCAGAGATATGCGGCATCAGGTTTTTCTTGAGTAAATCGTGTGAAACAGAGGTGGAGATAACTAATAATAAACCTGCCGAAGTTGATAACGCTGCAGCTAAACCACCTGCTGCCACTAACGCAATTACCCATGCAGGTAGATTTGTCATTTCAGGAGTTGCAAGTACGATGATATCGCGGTCGATGTTCAT
>JAOFNL010000020.1 GCA_028041985.1 Psychromonas sp.
CAGTGGTACTTTTATGCTCGCAATGAAGCTTTTTTCATAGCAAATACAGTCATTAAACTTTTTCTGTCATCACCTACCTATTTTGTAAGCTTTTATATTTGGCACCTATCTTGAAACAGCTTAACTCTATTTAATTGAAAGTTGCTTGTTTAACTGCAACGAAAGACTTTGATAAATGAGTCGAATATAAGGTCATAGTTAATATGAAAAAGGTACTGGATTGGTCAGCCTACTACGATCAGGGACTTGGTGATGCTTATGCCGATATCCCTAAACATGGAGAAGATTTTGCAAAAGCTATCTCTGTTTGTATTCGAAGTGGTGTTTGTCAGGAAGCTGACAATAGGGGAGTAATGTGCCCAAGTTTTCGCTTATCGGAAGATCCGTTGTTATCTCCTGGCGGGCGGGTAACGCTCTTGAAACAGTTATTAAATCAAGATGAGCAAGCTTTTTTAGCTGATCCTCAACTTGCAGAATCTATTGCTCAATGTGTCTCTTGTAAAGGTTGTAAACGTGAGTGTGAAAATAACTTAGATATGGCGGCAATTAAAGTGGAATATCTTGCTCAAAAGCGCAGAGCGGGTCATCATTCTTTTCGCAGTTGGTTATTTGCCGAATTTCCTTACTTGCTTTATGAATTTCCATTTTTAGGTCGCCTAATACGGATAAGAAATCGAAGTAAAATATTGCGAATATTAGCTGGAAAATTATTGGCGATTAATGAGACCATTGCGCTTCCTGAGCCGGCGTTAAAAAAATATGCTGATGATTATCCTCAACAACAGAGTAATGAGAAGGCTAGAGACTTAACAGATAACGACGCTTGCATCGTTTTATTGGTGGACAGTTTTACGGCTTTATTCAATCCAAATACAGTGACTGATGCGTTGAATGTATTAAATGCTGCAGGCTATCAAGTCATAACGGTGCATCCTGATTCTTCTGGCCCAGAAAAGGTTATCGACAGTGGAAGGAGTTTATTTTCACAAGGGTATGTAGAAAGAACATCAGAACAAGCTAAGAACCTGTTATCTATATTGCGACCACATATTACGCTCAATCGAAAGATTATTGGTTTAGAGCCCTCTGCATTATTAATGTTAAGAGATGAATATTTAATGTTGAATTTGGGTGAGGAGGCTGTATTACTGGCTAAAAATACCTATCTATTTGAAGAGTTTGTTGCACGAGAACAAGTTGCAGGGCGTTTTAAAGTGACACTTAATACGACTGCAAATGAGAAGAGAATATTAGTTCATGGTCATTGTCATCAAAAAGCAGTGGGTGCAATGAAATCGATGCGTAAAGTATTAAGGAGAGTGCCTAATTTATCTTTTCAGTTTATAGAAGCAAGTTGCTGTGGCATGGCGGGAAGTTTTGGTTTAGAGGCGGAACATGCGACACAATCGAAACAGATGGCTGAACAAGGTTTATTGCAAGCGCTTGATGCTGATCCTAGTGCAGTGGTGATTTGTAATGGATTTTCTTGTTCTCATCAAATATTGGCATTACGACAGCGCAAGGCCATTCATCTAGCAACCTTTTTAGCATCGCATCTACAGTAATAATTTTAAAAGCCCTCTAGTGAAGTGAGGGCTTATTCTATTTGGATGATGATTTATGAAATACGTTTGTATTTAACGCGAGTTGGCTCAACTGCCGCTGCGCCATAAGTTTTCTTCATCCATGCTTCATAATCACTGTAGTTTCCTTCATAGAAGTTCACTTTACCTTCATCGCGGTAATCAATGATGTGCGTTGCAATACGGTCTAAGAACCAACGGTCATGTGAGATAACCATGGCACAGCCAGCAAAGCTCAGCAGGGCATCTTCAAGTGCACGTAAGGTTTCGATATCTAAATCATTGGTTGGCTCATCGAGTAATAATAAGTTACCGCCAGATTTTAATAATTTAGCTAAATGTAAACGACCACGTTCACCACCTGATAAATCCCCGACAATTTTAGATTGATCTGACCCTTTAAAGTTAAATCGACCTAAATAAGCTCGGCTTGGAATTTCGATATTACCCACATGAATAATGTCACTGCCGCCAGAAACTTCTTCAAATACGGTCAGTTTATCATCCATGTGATCACGGAACTGGTCAACACTCGCCATTTGCACTGATTCACCAATAATGATTTCACCTGAATCTGGTTTTTCACTGCCGTTTAACATTTTGAATAAGGTTGATTTACCTGCACCATTTGCACCAATGATACCTACAATGGCACCTTTAGGTATTTTAAAACTTAAATCATCAATTAATACGCGTCCATCAAATGATTTAGTCAGGTTATTTACATCAATAACTTGGTCACCTAAGCGTTGACCTGTTGGAATGAACAGTTCATTCGTTTCATTACGCTTTTGATAATCTTGATTATTAAGCTCTTCAAAACGAGATAAACGCGCTTTACTTTTAGATTGACGTCCTTTGGCATTTGAGCGAACCCATTCAAGCTCTTGCTCAATTTGACGTTGACGCGCTTTCTCCTGTGACGCTTCTTGTTTTAAACGAGCATCTTTTTGTTCTAACCAAGAAGAGTAGTTACCTTCCCATGGTATACCGTAGCCACGGTCTAATTCTAAAATCCAACCCGCTACGTTATCTAAGAAGTAACGGTCATGGGTAATGGCAACAACGGTGCCTTCGTAGTCATGTAAGAAACGCTCTAACCAAGCGACTGATTCCGCATCCAAGTGATTGGTTGGTTCGTCGAGTAATAACATGTCGGGTTTTTCAAGTAATAGACGACACAATGCAACACGGCGACGCTCACCACCAGAAAGTACTTTGACAGGTTGATCCCAAGCAGGTAAACGTAAGGCATCAGCTGCACGTTCCAATTGGTTATCAAGATTATGACCATCATGTGCTTGAATAATATCTTCTAATTGACCTTGGCGTTTTGCTAAGGCATCAAAGTCAGCATCTTCTTCTGCGTATGCTGCGTAAACCGCATCTAATTCAGTTAATGCTGATTTAACTTCAACCACGGCTTCTTCAATGATTTCACGCACATTTTTTTCGAGATCTAACACTGGTTCTTGTGGTAAATAACCAATTTTAGTCCCTGTTAATGCACGAGCCTCACCTTCAAATTCTTGGTCAACACCCGCCATAATACGTAATAGGGTTGATTTACCTGAGCCATTTAAACCCAGTACGCCGATTTTAGCGCCAGGGAAAAAGCTTAATGAGATATCTTTTAAAATTGTGCGCTTAGGTGGAACCACCTTACTCACACGATTCATAGAAAAAATAAATTTATCTGGAAGAGCCATGATCGTACCTTTTTAATAATATGAATTTAATTGGCTCTATTGTATTGGCTTGTAAATGGGTGCGCAATGAAATGGTCAGTATATATTTAAAATACGTTAATCAAGGTTCAGAGTAATGAAAATTAATGATAATAAAATTAAATTAAACAAGAATTTAAGTATCAAATTAACAGAATAATTTAAGCATATAGTGTGTAATGTAATGAACCATTTAAATGATGGCTGGAATTGTAAATATGGATAATTCAGTACTTCATCAAAAGCATATCTAGGACTAATTTCTTCGGAAGCGATAGGTAGCATTAAAATTTCATTAAACCAAATTAAAGCCGCATTTGTGCTGGACTTTTCGATATACCCACTTATTGAAAGCTGTTTAATTAACTGTCAACAAAGTGTTCACTAAAGATCCACTTATGCAATTTTCCGTTTACTTTTTTAACTTACTTTTTTTTAGATGTAAAATGCGAGGCACTTTAGGTTGTTGATTTACATGTTTTTTTGGGAGTTGTGTTCAAGCTATTGAGTTACTGTATGTGATGAAATAATTTAAAATGGGAGCACGTTAATTATTTTTTTCTAGCATGTGGGTTTTACTAAAAAATTAATCTCATTTTTAATTTTGACCTTATTTTGCTTTTTATGTGCCAAAAAAATTCTAAAATAAAAGTAGTTGAATTGTGCAAGAAAATGTAGAATGCATTATTAGATATTGATTATTAAGGGATTTAAAGTGCTTGTAAAAGGATTTACATTAATTGAATTATTGGTTGTTATTGCAATTATTGGTTTGTTGTCTGCAATAGCCTTACCTGCATATAGTAATTTTATACAAGATGGACGCAGAGCAGATGTACAACAAACATTATTACAAAATGTTGCTGTTTTAGAGAGACAATATACTCGCTTAGGTGGTTACCCTGACAGTTTCACTATAGCTAGTAGTGACTATTATTCTTTTACTTATGCTCCCTCAGCAGATGCCCTCGCATCAGCAATTGATCTTAATGACTCAACCACTTTCACCCTTTCAGCCACACCTGTTACAACCAGTTCTCAGTCAGATGACCCATGTAAAGTACTCAGTGTTAATCATCAAGGTGTTAAATTAGCTAATGGTCTTGAGAATCAATCAGGATGTTGGGGGAAATAATGGATACAAAAAATCACTACACTAATGGTTTTACATTGATGGAAATGTTGGTTGTACTTGCTCTTGTTGGTGTTTTAGCGGTCATTGCGTTGCCATCTTTTGCTCAACAAATCAAACAAGGTCGTGTAACAAGTAACGCTAACCAACTACACAGTGTATACAAATTTGCCCGAAGTGAAGCTGCTAAACGTAACGAGCAAATAAATTTGGTAGTAGTTGGAAAACAGTGGAGAGTAAAAATGGGAGCAGAAGTGCTTAGTGTTTTCGAACCTAGTCATGATTCTATTACGATTAGCAATTTAAGTGACTTAACGATTAACAGTATGGGTTCAACAAGCAATATTCAATTCCAAATTCAAGGTGCTGATGACACAACAGATAATTATTCTTTATGTATTTATATTAGTGGGCAAAGCAAACTAGTTAAAGGAGCCTTATGCTCATGAAAAATTGTCAGAGTGCTAAGCATAATAAACAGAATGGATTTTCACTTTTAGAAGTAATTATAGCGTTGGTTGTTTCGAATATCGCATTGTTAGGGCTGGTCGCGGGTGAGCTTAAGTCATTGCAATATGCCAATAATAGTTATCAATATACAGTTGCGCTTATCCAAGCCAATAATGTTGTTGAGCGCGTTTTTAATGATGTATGCACCTTAAAAACAACGCCTAGCAAGTTCGATGCTGATTATGTTCAAAATGATTTGGCATTATTAAATAATAAGTACGCATTAACATTTAGTGATATGAGCGCGGGATTTAGTGAAAATTTTAACGTTTATGTTAGTTGGGATGATAAACGTATGGATGATAATAATTTAAATAAAGTTGCTGTTAAAGCAAGTTATCCTACGGTTAAATCTGGGTGTAGTGTTAATGGATAAAGTGAATCAACAAGCAGGTTTTACCTTACTTGAATTACTGGTAACTTTGTTACTTAGTACCGTGTTAATGCTCGGTATATCAACGGTATATAGTTCTATTTCTGGTTTGGTTCATTCTAGTAAAAACCTAGGCAATGCTCAAGAAGTCATCCGCTATTCAGCAGAGGTTTTTTCACGTAGTTTAAAGCAAACGACAGAGCCAGTAACAGTCAGCCCGAATCAATTATCTGTTGTTCAAAGTGCTAATGCAGTTGCTTGTGATGGTTCTCGTCCAAGTGAAGCTGGTGGTTTTACTGAAATTTATACCTTTGATGAGAATAACTTGAAGTGTCAAATTAATACCGCATTGGTTGTTGGTACCTCGACCACTATTTTAACTGGAATTGAGAGTATTAGTTTTTCAGAATCTGAAAAATTAGTAAAAATATCTGTAAAACCCTTAGCTTTAACTGGTGAAACAACTAAGCAGATAGAAATAGATATCGCTTTAAGCGCCATAATTTTAATAAATGCACTAGGGGCATAAGATGAAAATAAGCAAGAAAGCAAATGAAAAAGGATTCATCTTAGTAACCGTGATGATCTTAACCATGATGGCAGGTACGGTTGTGTTGACTTCTTTGCAAGACAGTACTGTACAAGAGAGATTGAGTGGGAATTTTCAAAAGAAAATAAATGCGCGAATGGCTGCGGAAAAAGGTATTTATGATGCTTATAATGCCATGAATGCAACCTTACAAGGCACAGGTGCTGATAATGTAGAAACAACAAGCGAAATTGTTACCAAAGCTTTTCCCTCTAACTCAATGGAAAATAATGTTCTTATTGATGGTGCTGGGGGGATGAAATACGAAGTCAGTATTAAAACGAGTGCTGAAGATTCATCGCTTGCTGAAAACGAAATTAGTGTGACAAGTGTAGGTTCTGATTACGAAGGGCAAGATCAATTACAAGCTATTTATGAGTTAGTTGGGAATGCAGGATCATCTTCTTTCCCATTTGCTACAGGTGTTACGGGTTGTGAGCAGGTAACCGTTACAGGTAGTGCAAACGTAGATAGTTATAATTCATCATTGGGTACTTATGGTGAATTGTTAGAAGATGGAGTAACAAATATTAGTGAAAATGCATCTGTTCAAACAATATACGATGATGCAGATGATATTATATTTAGTGGTAGTACTTATGTTTTTGGTGATGTTAATGCAACGGGTAATGTTACATTCAAAGGACTAGCAAAAGTCACTGGATCTGTTCACAGTAATGGTGACATTATTTTAGAACAGACACCAGTTGAAGGAAATGTGATTTCTCGAAATACCGTTACTGTAAAAAGCTATGGTCAAGGGGATATAAACGGTTATATTCTTGCTTTAGGTGACATATCTTTGACTCAAGTAATAGTTGGCGGAAATGTTAGTACGTATTCTAATTATGAACAAATTTCAGGATTTGTGGGTGGATACGTGAGAGTAGGATACGACATATCCCTTACTAAGTGGGGGGCTGATATAATTGCAGACCAAAACTTACTTTATGGTGGGGATAATAAAAATAATCTATCTCCTTATAGTGATGATCTTTATAAGTCTGATGCCGAAACTATTATAGCAAATATTGGTGAAGTACCTATTGTACCGTATGAAAATAGAAATGATTCAACCGATATTAATGCCACGGTTGAATGTGATCCTACTGATATTGCTTCTCAGGTAGCAGATGTTATTACAGATGTTGATGGTGATGAACTTGAAGGGATTGTATTTCATCAATTAGAAGTTATGGATGTCGGTAATGGATCTGACCTTTATTTATTAAGTAATGAAGGGGCTGAATACAGTATTAATAAAAATAATACAAGTATACCTGCGCTGCCAATTGAGTCTGAAGCATTATCATTCTTAAATGATAATAATATTCTCAATATGTTGATGTTTGAAAGTGTATTAATTAAAGGGCATGTGACCATTGCTTCAGGTGAAGATGTTACTATGTATGTTGATGGTGATTTTACGATGAATAACGATAGTAGCCTAACCATTCCAGAAGATAGCAGTTTAACGCTTATTGTTACTGGGAAAACTCATTTAGGTAATGGCGCAGAGGTCATAATAGAAAAAGAAGGGTTAACATCAGTCACTCAGAAACCATCATTCTCTATCTATAGTTCTTATTCCGGTGATGATATAGGCGTTCAATTTGATGGTGGGGTCGATACTATGTATGCCGTTATTTATGCACCCCAAACGAATGTTGCTGTAGCCAGCGGTGTTAGTTTTAGTGGTTCGATTTTAGGCAATACGGTTTCTGTATCAGGCAGCGGTACCGTTCATTATGATGAAGCATTAGCTAATGCTGACAACGGTAGTGGTGATAATTCTGGAAGTGATGGTTTCCAACTTGTATTCAAAGGTTGGCGTTACGCAACTACAGAAACTGAAGAAGAGTCTGATTCTGAGTAAACAGTTGTTTGTTAATGTTTCCATAAAGCTCTTTTTGATTATATCTTAAAGAGCTTTTAATGGATTATGAATGACTTTCTCTTTAGTGAATTTTTTTTGAAATTCTAAACTCCTTTAATGCCATAACATCTCAATAATAAGCCGTAAATAATAGGTGTTCATTATCTCTATGATTTTTCTTCAAGTTCATTTCAGATATTTTTCACACGATTTGTTCTATGCAATAGCGTAAACTTTGCGTAAAATGCGCTACATCAAAACTTATTAAATACTTACCATTCCTAGCAGGAGATGCACATGTTTAACCGCGATATGAATATTGCTGATTACGATCCAGAATTATGGCAATCAATGACTGATGAAGTAGCACGTCAAGAAGCTCACATTGAGCTAATTGCGTCAGAAAACTACACGAGTCCACGAGTGATGGAAGCACAAGGTAGTCAGTTAACTAATAAATATGCAGAAGGTTACCCAGGTAAGCGTTACTACGGCGGTTGTGAATATGTTGACGTTGCTGAATCGCTAGCGATTGAACGTGCTAAATCTTTATTTGGTGCTGATTATGCAAACGTACAACCACATGCTGGTTCTCAAGCTAATAGTGCTGTTTATGCTGCACTTTGTGAAGCTGGCGATACAGTTTTAGGTATGAGCCTTGCTCACGGTGGTCATTTAACTCACGGTGCATCAGTAAGCTTCTCTGGCAAAATGTACAACGCAGTTCAATACGGTATCAACCCAGATACGGGTATTTTAGATTACGCTGAAGTTGAGCGTTTAGCAGTTGAACATAAACCAAAAATGATCGTTGCTGGTTTCTCTGCATATTCTGGTATTGTTGATTGGGCTAAATTCCGTGAAATCGCAGACAAAGTGGGTGCTTACCTATTTGTTGATATGGCACACGTTGCTGGTTTGGTTGCTGCGGGTCTTTACCCTAACCCAGTTCCATTTGCTGACGTTGTGACTACCACAACACATAAAACATTAGGCGGTCCACGTGGTGGTCTGATCCTAGCTAAGGCTAATGAAGCAATTGAGAAAAAATTAAACTCAGCTGTTTTCCCTGGTGGTCAAGGTGGTCCATTAATGCACGTTATCGCTGCTAAAGCGGTTGCATTTAAAGAATGTGCTGAGCCTGCATTTAAAGTTTACCAACAAGGTGTGTTAGATAACGCTAAAGCAATGGTTAAAGTATTCCAAGATCGAGGTTACAAAATAGTATCTAACGGTACTGAAAACCACTTATTCTTAGTAGATTTAATTGCTCAAGATATTACAGGTAAAGAAGCGGACGCTGCATTAGGTCTTGCACACATTACTGTAAACAAAAACTCTGTACCTAATGACCCACGTTCTCCATTTGTTACATCTGGTTTACGTATCGGTACACCTGCTTTCACTCGTCGTGGTGCAAACGCTGCTGACGCTGCTGAATTAGCAGTTTGGATTTGTGACATTCTTGATGCTATTAAGGATGAAGAAAAACTAGCTGCGACGATTGAAGCAGTTAAAGTTAAAGTTGCTAAATTCTGTGCAGCTAACCCAGTTTACGCATAAGTTGTAACAGGTTGATAACGTTAGTCTATTAGACCGTTAATTTGATGAGTTAAGAACCGCACTTGTTTTATAAGTGCGGTTTTTTTTTGCGTTAAAATTAGTGGCAGTTTGTTGTTTGATTGAAATGACGAGAGAGGCGATTAACACAATGGATTAGTCATTAAGTTGTTGCCAATCTTTAACTTGATGATTATAAAACCCTGCTTGATTATAAGCTTTTTCAATCATATTTTGGGCTTGTAATTGTGAAATGCCATTATTGATATACTCTAATAATTTTTCTCCATTTTTAGCTGTTTTTGAAACTGCAAAATGTCGGGTTCCGTGGAAAATGACCTTTACCCCTGGAACTGGAATAAGCCTCACTCCATTAATGACTAATGCGAGATCACTGCTTGATTGAAAAGGCGCAATTAAAAAATCAACTTGTTGATTATTCACCATTTCTACCATTTTTTTCCATTGGTCTGTATGCCAAATCTTGCTTAGATTTAATGTCGGTAATGTTTTCCAGTCAACACTCCACATTCGACTTGAAATCGCACTCTTATCCTTTAAGTCTTGTTTGGTTTTCACGCTTAGCATGTGTTGATTATGGGGAGAGGTATATAGGCCTGATACAAACCTTCCATTTTCAATCATTGCTGATGAAAACAAAATTTTACTTTGATCTGAAAACATACTTTTCCAAACAGAAGTGCCGATTATTTCAACGCTGCCAACTTCTAAACGATGTGTATTTGTGGCGGTGCTTGTTCCTGTGAGAATTTTATAGCTATCTTGATTGCCACCTAATGAAAGCGCTTGCTCTAATAATACGACTTCGACTACATCTCTGCGGGCATGCTTTGAATCAAAATCATGTATTGATAAAGGATCTCGACCATCTAAGAAACGAAGATAATCTTGTTTAACATCCGCAGGAATAATAATATGGAAGCTTTCCGAATTGACTTGTCCTACATAGATATATGCAAAAAAAACGCATGAGATAATGCGTGTTAAAGTGTTGATTTTTGAAGTGTTCATGGAGACTCTATGCTTAGCTGTATCATTGAGATAGTATAGAGTTAAAAGTGTATTTTCGTGGCATTAAAATTGAAAATATATACCCGTCACCATTCAATGTGCATTCTTGATGCTATTAAAGATGAATAAAAACTAGCTGCGACCATTGAAGCAGTTGAAGTTAAATTTAGCCTTATTCGTTATTTGCATCTTTGTTGCACAAAGATGTTTTACAGTAATCACTCCTATTTTAATTGGAGTGATTTATGAATGCGCTTAAAAATAAATTAATGTTGTCAGTGACTATCGGCGTGCTTTTGGTAACCACAGGTTGTGCACCTTTCTTTCGAGGTGGGCCTGGAGGAGGCGGTGGTGGAGGCCCAAGATATGCTGAATTTAAACACGCTGTTGATCAAACCATAGAGGGCAAGCAAACTATAAAAGGTGAACTTGTTGTATCGCGGAATTAATACAGATTACATTAAATAGGTCATCTAAATTTTGTGCTGTAAAAACAGTTCAATTCAAGGTGTAAATTGACCTAAATGGTGTCACCTTTACGAAATTTACAACGAGGAATAGGGCTGTTTTAACAAGTAAAATAGATAAGCTGTTTATTGTAAGTGGTATAATAAACCATTCGGATTATCTGGCCAGAATAGTTAGTTTAAAATAATTAAATCAGATAGTTAAACTAGATAGATAAGTCTAAATAAATACTCATAATACATTTCACATATTTCTGCATTAAATCATCGTACTAATAGTCTGTTATTGATACGATGATCCCCTTAAAAAGAAAATTCTCAATCTCATCACCGTTGTATAAAAAGAGAAAGGACATCCTTAGTGTTTAAAGTCTATCACTCAAATCAAATTAGCTTACTTAAAGATTTATTAGTTGCATTGACGCAACAAGAGCCCTTAAACAATGTTTTTGAAAACGAAACCATTTTAGTGCAAAGCCCAGGGATGGCGCAGTGGTTACAACTAGAAATTGCTCAATCAACGGGCATTGCTGCTAATATCGATTTTCCTTTACCCGCTAGTTTTATTTGGCAGCAATTTAAACATGTATTAAACGATGTACCAGATAACAGTCCATTCAACAAACAATCTATGACATGGCAAATTATGAAGTTATTACCAGATTGTTTGGCAGATGAAGGCTTTTCTGCATTAAAAGAATATTTAAAAGATGATGAACATTTACGCAAACGTTTTCAATTAAGCGGAAAAATAGCGGATATATTTGACCAATATTTAGTGTACCGTCCAGAGTGGATTGATAATTGGGAAACGTTAGAAGACAATCAAATTAGTTTAGAAAATCTTCAACCTGATTGGCTTGATGCGCATCTTTGGCAAGCTAAATTATGGCGACTGTTAGTGGCCAATATTAAAGCTGGTTTTAAGTCTCAAGGTAAAGCGTATCACCGAGCAGGGTTATACCAAGATTTTTTAGCGACTTTATCGACTAAAACCACCGCTGAATTAAGCCATTTGCCAAAGCGCATTTTTGTATTTGGTATTTCATCTTTACCTGAGTCTTATCTTCAAGCTTTATTGGGTTTAGGTGAACATTGTGACGTACATTTTTTGCTGACTAACCCTTGCCGTTATTATTGGGGTGATATTGTTGATCCTAAATTATTAGCCAAGCGTTTTGCACAATCTCGCCCAAAAGTGAATGTTCAACAGGGAACGGTTGCTGAGTTAGCGCCAACTAGTTGGCAAAAGGATGAAGCGCATTTAGCGTGGGCAAGTAGTGGCGATGAAGAGAGTGAAGTGGGAAATCCGTTACTCGCATCAATGGGGAAAATGGGACGGGATTTTTTATATCAATTATATAGCCTTGAACAACAAGAAATTGATGCTTTTGTCGATATTGACCGTGATAGTTTATTGCATCATATACAAGCCGATATTTTAGATTTAACTGACAGTTCCCTTCAAACATTAACTGATTCGTCATTACGAATTGAAATAACTAAAGAAGATGATTCTTTCAGCTTACATGCTTGCCATAGCTTGATGCGTGAGGTTGAAGTGTTGCACGATAATTTATTGGCTATGTTTGAACAAGATGAACACCTTACGCCTAAAGATATTATCGTGATGGTGCCAAATATTGATGCTTATGCACCTTATGTCGAAGCGGTATTCAGTAAAAGTAATCAAGATGTGGCAATTCCATTTTCAATTTCTGACGTTAGTGCGCAGCAAGAAAGTCCAATATTAACGAGCTTTTTCCAATTATTAAACTTACAACAAAGTCGTTATACCCGAGAAGATATTTTAGCTTTGTTAGAAGTACCTGCCATATTAAATCGTTTTTCAATTCAACAATCAGAATTTGAATTATTACAGCATTGGATCACTGAAAGTGGCATTCGTTGGGGATTAAATAATGATTCCGCAACACAATGGGATTTACCTGCA
Source organism: Psychromonas sp. (assembly GCA_028041985.1). Taxonomy (GTDB): domain Bacteria; phylum Pseudomonadota; class Gammaproteobacteria; order Enterobacterales; family Psychromonadaceae; genus Psychromonas. Next base: position 12,804 of record JAOFNL010000020.1, read on the forward strand.
TTGACGCAAAATAACTGGTTATTTGGTTTAAAGCGTATGTTGCTAGGTTATGCCATGAGTGATGAATTGTTCGAAGGGATTGCTCCTTATGATGAGGTGCAAGGTTTACAAGGTGACTTGTTAGGGCGTTTTATTGAATTTATCGATACCTTATTGGTATTGGAAGCAAATTTAAAACAGCAGGTGAGTTGTGCTGAGTGGCAAATATTTATTAATCAATTGATTGATGATTTTTATCTAGAAGATGAAGAAAACAGTGTTTTATTCAACCAAATTCGTCAGCAGATGCAAACGTTAACAGAGCAAACTGCACAGGCTCAATTTGAGCAACCACTCTCATTGTTAGTTTTAGTGGAGTATTTACAAGACCATCTTGCTAATCAATCTAATAGCCAACGCTTTTTAGCTGGGCAGGTTAACTTCTGTACCCTAATGCCAATGCGTTCCATTCCATTTAAAGTGGTTTGTCTATTGGGTATGAATGATGGATTGTATCCGCGTTCACTATTACCCATGGGCTTTGATTTAATGGTTGGTCATCGTAAACGTGGCGACCGTTCTCGTAGGGACGAAGATCGATACCTATTTTTAGAAGCATTACTGTCAGCGCAATCTCGTTTCTATGTGAGTTACATTGGTAAAGATATCAGTGATAACAGTGAAAAAATGCCCAGTGTATTAGTTAGTGAATTGCTTAATTATATTCAACAAAGCTTTAGATTAAGTGGGCAAAATATCGGCGTGGAAGATGTCGCTGAGATAGAGAAAAAATTGGTAGCCTCGTTGACGCATCACTATCCAATGCAAAGTTTTAGTGAACAATACTACCAAGGGAAATTAACAACTTACCAACAAGGTTGGTGGAATGCGATTAATCAGGCGGAAAAAAATAACGACGAATTCTTACATCCTTTACCATTGTTGCAAAATGATGTCATTGAATTGACTGCGTTAATTCGATTTTTACAAAATCCATGTAAGGCATTTTTCAATCAAGGGTTAAATGTTTATTTTGAAATCGATGAAATTAATCAAGAAAACGATGAACCTTTTGCATTAGATAATTTGCAACAGTATGTATTGAAAAAACAGCAGTTTGAAAATGGTTTAGATGATCAAGCCATCACCAACTTATATGTGGAATTACAAGCTCAAGGTAAATTGCCTGTCGGTGAGTTTGCTAATTTAATTTTTAATAAAGATCTGCAAGTCATGGTCGATTTGGCGAGTATTTACAGCAGCTATTTTATCGGTGATATCGAACAAATCTATGTGGATATTCCGTTTGATGACAAACGCTTAATCGGCGCATTAGATGATCATTGTGAAAATGGATTGGTGCGTATTAAACCTGGGAATATTAAAGGGAAAGATCTACTTAAATTGTGGGTGGAACATCTCAGTTATTGCATTGTTCATGGGCAGCATCTTAATGCGACTTTGTTTGGGCAAACAAAAGGGCACTACTTTGAAGAAATACCAGCAGATTATGCGCATCAACGCTTATCAGAACTGATCGCATTATATCTGCAAGGGTTACAACGACCTATTCCATTTTTTATTGAAAGTGCTTATCAGTGGTGTGAGGCCGTGTGTAAATTAGAGCCTCATGTTTTTGTGTTAGAAGAGTTAAGTTTTGAAACACGATCGGCAGGGCAGCAAGAAGTGTTAAAAGTGTTTAATAACAGCCGCGGTTACGCAGAAGCTAACGACCCCTATATTAATCGCCTATTTGATAATATTGAAGATCATTGGCAAGAGTTTGAACGACTTGCGTTACAAGTCTTTATGCCTCTTTTATGCAATTTAAATGATTTGATTTATGAACAATGGGGAGATGAAGAATAATGACAGATACTAATCAAACCAATATCGATAGTAATATTACCAATAAAACAAAAATTTTAGTGACTCCTTTAAAGCCTCTGACTTTCCCTTTATTTGGTCGTCGTTTAATTGAAGCATCGGCAGGCACGGGGAAAACTTATACCATTGCAAGTTTATTTATTCGTTTATTGCTAGGGCATGGCACGTCGGCAGGTGATAAAGACAATGATACTGCTCATCAGTCACCGTTAACTGTTGATAAAATATTAGTCGTAACTTTTACGGAGGCGGCTACGGCTGAATTAAGGAGTCGTATTCGTGAACGTATTCGAGAAACTCGATTAGCGTTTATAGCGGGTAAAAGTAAAGATGATTTTTGCCAACAGTTAATGACTGATAGCGTTAATCTTGAACATGATATTCGCTTATTACGTTTTGCTGAACTGCAAATGGATGAAGCTGCCATCTTTACTATTCATGGTTTCTGCCAGCGAATGTTACAGCAAAATGCTTTTGAATCAGGTAGCTTGTTCCAACAAACTTTACTGGAAGATGACTCTGATATTCTTAGTCAAGCCTGTAATGATTTTTGGCGTGCTCATTTTTATCAATTATCTGCACCTTTAACTGAGATTATTTACGATTATTGGTCTCATCCAGATGCGCTAAAAAAAGAATTACAACAATGGTTATCACGTAATGATTTAACCTTTATACCGACTATCACCGACTTCGACTTTGAAGCGAAATATGAACGTGGTTTAAGTGCCATTAATCAAGTGAAACAAGCTTGGTTAAAGGATATGGATGATTATCAAGATATTATTGTGCACTCAGGCATTGATAAACGTAGTTTCAGTAAGAAAAATTTACCAAACTGGTTTGGACAAGTGAGTGCTTGGGCTTTAACCACTGATCTCTCGTTAAACGTACCGAATAATTTATTTAAATTTTCGCAAACAGAGTTAAATGAAAAAACAAAAAAAGGGGCTGTACCAACCCATCCGACTTTTGTCCTAATAGCCGTTGTATTCTATCTGACATCAAAAGTACGACGATTAATGATAGAACAGAAGCAATTAATGACATACAGACAATCAAAATATCTTTCACTGCGGATAATTCAGCACCAATAACCATTAAAATACCTATCATTCCTGGACCAACGGTAATAGGAATAGCCAAGGGTACAATAGCAAAATCACTACCCCGTTTATTATCCATTTCAGGGACTTCTCCCCCTCCTTTAATCATATCTAAGGCACTTAGAAATAAAACGGTCCCCGCACCAATCTTAAAGGCCTCTAAGGTGATGCCAAATAGACTAAAAATATATTTTCCGAACAATAAAAAAATTAAACTAGTAATAGTGACAGTGATACCTAGTTTAAAAATGACTCGTTTTTTTTCCGATGCAATCAAATGTTTACTTAAAATCAAAAACACAGACAGTACAAAAAAAGGTGTCATCATAAAAAACAATTTCATATACAACGTAATAAACTGGTCCATCGAACTATCTCTTAATCAACGAAAATATCTATTGCGATGCTAACACAGAGAGGTTAAAGAGGTCTTTAATATTTGCTATTAGAAATGATAAAACCGCCCTATATTTTTATGGCGGTTTTTATTATGGAGGATAAATATAAGCAACAGTAAACGACGCTATTACTTATTTTTTATAAAGCGCTTAAATAAGACTTTAATGCTTTTAACCTCACTGTGGCTGCACCGATGATATCCATAAAACCTAGTGCTGAATGTGGTTTTTCAGCTGAAATCCAAGCCGAACCTGTCGCACCAATTGGTACATTATAACCTTCAGGCTCATCAAACTCGATAATCACGGTACGCCCATGAGAACCTGTATTTTGAGTAACATGCTGACGAACTTGTTGGTCCGTTGCTCTATTATTAAGCATTGCCTCTCCAGTACCTGAAGTTAAGCTATGCACTCGACCACGAAATATTTCACCAGGAAAAGCATCCACATAAAATTCTGAAAACTGCCCTTTTTTAATATAACGATATGCTTGATCAGGAATACGCATTTCAACAAATTTTTTGTTTGTATTATAAATATGCATGTTACCTAATCGGGTTCCATTAGCTAAGGTCGTTACTGACATTTGACCATCAAATGGAGCGCGGACTTCTTTACGTCCATCTTCCCAAGTTGCAGTATTAATATCAGAATTTAATTTATCTATTTCCGCTTTTTTCATTTCAATATTTGCATTACTCACTTCAATATCAGCCAATAGATCATCCCGGCTAGATTGACTCGCATAATCATTCAATTTAGCTAAACGCAGTAGATTTCTTTGGTCATTGGAGACTTGTGTTTGCAATGCTTTGATTTCTGCTTCTTTAGCAAGCAATTGTGCTTTTAACGATTGAATTTTTTCCTCGCTATCCACCGACACTAAGCTGTAAAGCAAATCACCTTTTTTAACAAATTGATTATGGACGACATTCACTTCCAATACTTCTTCTCCAATTAATGGGCTCAATACAGCGTGCGGAGCTTTTACTGTACTACTATCAGTTAAATCAGCTGGAGACCAAAAACGATGTGCGGTAAACAACATGAAGGAAATAAAAGCACCTAATCCAACATAAATAACAGCATTACGCAGGGTCCATTGAATAACGCCCAACTTAACCAATAACCAAATGATAAAAATATAAGGCAGCATGATCTCTTTCATTATTTATCTCCTTTATTTGTTTCATCATGTTGACCATTCATACCATGACTAATTATTTCAGATAGTTTGTTACCAATAAGATCCCAACGCGTAAACGCGATAATAATGGCTAAAACCCACCACACTTTATCGATAAATAAACCACATAAAGATAAAGCAAACACTATCTGTACATGCTGACTGGCTGCTTTTTGCACTTTATGAACGGCCACCTCATGTAAGGTCCATAACAGATATAAAACATACAAAATCACACTAATCGTGGTCATGAAAATGAGACCCATAAAGAATTCAGAATCCATCAACCCTAAAATCGTCGGATAACCATTGATGAAGTAATCTTCAGGAATATCTTTTCCATGCACTGTCGACATCATTGAAAAGATGGCTGACATTGCAATAAAAGCACCAGCGAATAGGGATATTTTAACCATATTCATAGCCAGTTTTTTATACCAAGACGCTTGCTCTTCAATTATATTTTGTTCAATAGCTGAAACATTTTGAGTCACTTCTTCAGCGACCTTTTTCTCCACTAGTATTATATTTTCCTGCTTCATAAAGGCTCTCTCTGTTAATCAATTTTTGGCTAATCTAGGTTTTAATTTATTATTTATACCAATTATAGTAAGTA
>JAOFNL010000200.1 GCA_028041985.1 Psychromonas sp.
GATGCCCTCTGCACTCGCAACACGTGAAAAAGGTTTACCACTGGTCAACATTGGTCAGGTATATGAAAAATCAGGCATGATGTTAACGTGTTTAAAATCGAGTGGCATTGCTAGCCCTGCTGATTTTAAAGGTAAAACATTGGGCGTTTGGTTCTTTGGTAATGAATACCCTTTCTTAAGTTGGATGTCGAAACTTAATTACCCAACAACAGGCGGAAAAGACGGCGTAACCGTACTTAAACAAGGCTTCAACGTTGATCCTATTTTCCAAGGACAAGCAGATTGTGTATCAACCATGACCTATAACGAATATGGCCAAGTATTAGATGGTGGTTTAACCGATAAAGAACTTGTGTTATTTAAGTACGAAGAGGAAGGTGTTGCAACACTTGAAGATGGATTATATGTAATGGAAGATACCTTAAAAGATCCTAAAAAAGTAGAAACCTACGCTAAGTTCTTAAAAGCAACGATTCAAGGTTGGGAATGGGCAGCTAAAAACCCTAAAGAAGCGGCGCTTATAGTTTTAGAGTACGATGACACAGGTGCACAAACTGAACCCCATCAAATCCGCATGATGACAGAGGTCGCTAAGTTATTAAGTAATAGTGAAAAAGGCATTGGTTACCTTGACCCAGCGGCTTATGAACGCACAGTAAAAGTATTACTTGATAGCAGTTCAGCACCGGTGATCACCAAAAAACCTGAAGGCGCTTATTCACATATTGTCTTTGATAAAATGAAAGAGCTTTAAGGTAAACGAAAAATTTGAATAATGGGTAACCCAGCGTCTTAATGGCTCTGGGTTATTTTTTTTAAGATGGTTTACCTATGACAATAATTCAAAGTAGATGGGTGTCCGCTTCGTTTATTTTTCCTATGTGATGAATAATCCGCTGAAGTATACGGATCCGACTGGGTTTTATTGGGGCGAAAGCGCCGTTAATACTGCTGGGAATGCAATAAAAAGGGCTTGGAATGCTGCATCTAACTGGGTACGCTCTACTTTTGGCCAAGGGGCAAAAACAAGCCGAAGTAATAATTCATCAGGTTCAAGCCAAGGAGGTAGTAGTCTTGGTCCTTTAGGAAAAGGTGAAAGTGCATCGAGTGATGATTTAGGCTATATAGTCCATACTGGTGACTTTTATGAGCATGGTACTTTCGAAGATCAGAAGTTTCAAGATGAGCATGAGCCTGATTTCAAAAATAAATGGGGAGCGGTGCAATGGACTGGTCATATAGCTAAAGTGTTAGCTGTTGATATTGCCACGCTTGGCATAGGGCAAATAGGTATGGTGTATAGTCTTGGTGAAAATTTATGGGATGTTGGTAAAAGTTTAAGTGCAGGGAATTTTAAAGCAGCTTTATTGGAGGGTGATAATACGGCGGGTGTGGTACAGACATTATATAATTTGGCTGTTCCTCATTATGGATTATATGGAGGGTCTGGTTGGGGAACTAATCAGTGGGGAATCCTTAGACTTATAGTGCCTTTAAACAATGTTGACGAAGCTAGCTTTAAGCATGACAAAGATTTGAATGAGCGTAACTGGATTGAGAGTAGCGTGTTTGATGGTCTTAACTTACCTGCAGGGCCGTTTGGGCTTGGATATAAGGCGTTAGGAACAATTCCCTTTGCCATTAAGGGGGCGATGGATGGTGAATTTAAAAAATAAAATAGAAAATGACGGATTATTTTTGTATCCATTTATATTACATATATGATGGGGTGCTCGAGTAATAATAATGGACATGGATAATTTTTTTGGCTTTAGGAGGGCTTTGGATGGATAATCTAAATAAAATTAATAGAACAATGGTCATTTTTATTGTGATGATTCTAATGGCGGGGTGCTCGAGTATCAAAAACTCTCCATATGCAGTTGTAACAAGGTACTCTTTGTCTGAAAAAGTAGAGAAAGTGTTACTCAGAAAAGAGTTAGAATACGAGCTAGAAGATGCTCTTCAACGACTAGGGTTTATAGAGCTTAAAACTTACGGTGACCAACTTCAGTTTGGTTATAGTTCGGATAGACAGGTCGTAACGTATGAGGAAGTAAAGGGAAGCGAAGCGACTATTGTTGTTACGATTGAAAATGAAGCAGAAACAATTATCGTTACTATAAACGATATTTCAAGTAGTTCTGAGTCTCCATTCTTTAGTGAAATTAAGTTAATAATTGATTCTACAATAAAAAATACTTTTAAAGTTAAAGAAGTAAAAGAAAGACGAGAAGTGAGTTGGTTTACTTAATCAAGAGAACTACACTAAATGCTGCACTAAATGCTGGACAGTCACTTTTCATTACCAACAAAATCAATAGCTTAATAATTTAAACCTTTGGGTGCTCCACACTTTTACATTTAAATAAAAACAACATTAGCTTAGATTTACTTGAGATTAAATAAATGATCCTAGTTTCGATAACTGATAGATTAAATTGGCGAATAAATAGGAGGATGAAGCTAATAATGAGTTTTCATCATCTGGGAAAGTTCAACGGTGAATATCGCAGCATTAAATGCTGGACAGTCACTTTTTATTACCAACAAAATCAACAACTTAATAATTTAAACCTTTAGGTGTCCCGTACTTTCATCCGGCTACCCGATTATATTTTACTTAACACACCACTCTCATTAAGAATTGGTTGCGCCCATTGGTAATAATCTGATTTATCAGCATCCCACGGCCATTGACCATCGGTTGTTGGCCAAACTAATTGGAGCATTTTGAAATCATTTCC
>JAOFNL010000201.1 GCA_028041985.1 Psychromonas sp.
ATTTTTTTCTAATAGTTCTTTAAAACGAAACATCACTCTAGCGCGTTTGCTTGGCGGTGTATTACGCCATTCAGGAAAAGCTGCTTTCGCTGAAGCAATCGCTTCTTCCACTGTTTTTTTAGAGGCTAATGCAACTTGTTTATCAACACCACCTGTGGACGGATTGAATACGTCTTGACTGCGCGTATTTGTATCGCTGATCATTTCACCATTAATTAAATGGCCTATTAATTCTGTCATTATTTCTTCCTAATATAGTGTGTATATAAATTGGTTAAATAAGCTAACTTGATTTTATATCTGCTACGTTAAAGGCTTATTCTGTTGCGTTTAGGGTTTCACCTAATGCATTAATCAAACTATCAATTTCACTGGCTTCTACTGTGAACGGCAAACCAAGCTGAATCGTGTCACCGCCATAACGCACATAAAAACCTTTTTTCCACATACTCATCGCAATTAAGTAAGGACGTAACGCCGGTTCATTACCTTTTGCTGCGATGGTTAATGCGCCAGCAAAGCCATAGTTACGAATATCGGTGACATTTTTGCAGCCTTTTAAGCTATGTAATTTTTCTTCAAATAATGGCGACATAGATTTAACGCGCTCAGGGAGTTTGTCTTTCGCTAAAATATCTAACGAGGCTAATGCTGCAGCACAAGCAATTGGGTGTGCAGAATAAGTGTAACCATGCGGTAATTCTTGCATGTAAAAAGGACCACCTTTTTCCATGAAGGTATCGTAGATTTCTTGTTTCGCAATCACTGCGCCCATTGGAATAACACCATTAGTTAGCTGCTTTGCTGTCACCATAATATCTGGTACCACGCCAAATTCTTCGGCGCCAGTGTTTGATCCCATACGCCCGTAAGCGGTAATCACTTCATCAAAAATAAGTAGGATATTATATTTATCACAAAGCTCGCGAAGACGTTTCAAGTAACCAACTGGCGGTGGTAATACACCAGCAGATCCAGACATAGGCTCTACAATTAATGCAGCAATATTTTCAGCGTTATAGACGGCGATCATATCTTCTAATTCATCGGCTAAATATGCCCCTTCTGTAGGCATGCCTTTAGTAAATTTATTTTGTTCTAATAACGTATGTTTGATATGGCTTGCTTCAACACTGCTACCGTAAATAAGGCGATTAGCACCAATGCCACCGACGCTAAAGCCACCAAAATTAACGCCGTGATAACCTTTAGCACGACCGATAAAACGCGTTTTACTTGGCATCCCTTTTTTATGCCAATAAGCGCGCGCCATCTTTAAAGCCGTTTCCACGGAGTCTGAACCTGAGCCGGTAAAGAAAACACGATTCAATCCTTCTGGCGTGATTTCAGTAAGTCGATGAGCGAGTTCAAATGCTTTAGGGTGACCAAACTGGAACGCTGGCGCGTAATCTAATTCTGCAGCTTGTTTACTAACGGCTTCAGTAATTTCAGCTCGACCATGTCCAGCGCCACAAGTCCAAAGGCCCGATAAACCATCAAAAATCTGTCGACCTTGCGCATCGGTGTAATATCTGTCTTTAGCAGAAACAATAATACGCGGGTCTTGTTTAAACTGACGATTACCCGTGTATGGCATCCAATAGCTATCAAGTTGCTCTTGGCTTAAACCCGCATATTTAGCATCTTCATTAATGTTCGCCATCTACTTCACTCCTTGTTAACGGGGAAGACTGCGTTCTTATTCTTGTTAGAGCAGTCAAATTAATTGAATTAAAGTATCTAAGCATTAATAGGTAAGGTAAATTCAATATTATTAAAGTTAAGTTAAGTAATTACTTACATAAAAAACTAATCTATAGTGAATGGAAGCAGATTTAGTAAAGTGGATAAAAGCAGATGGCACAATCTAAAAATTTATTACCCAGACAACTTGGTGATACGCATATTCGTTTGTTACGTGTTTTTAAAACGGTGATTGAGTGTGGTGGTTTTGCGGCTGCGGAAGTTGAGCTTAATATCAGCCGACCAGCCATTAGCTTAGCGATCACTGAGCTTGAATCGCTATTAAATATGCGTTTATGCCAACGCGGTCGTTCAGGATTTGCGATCACAGAACAAGGTGCTCAAGTTTATGACTCTGCATTACAATTATTAGGTAGCCTTGAAACATTTAAAGCACAAATTAATGCAATCAATACTGAATTGGTTGGAGAGTTAAATATTGGGATCACCGATAATATGGTGACCATTCCACAAATGAAAATCACTCAAGCGTTAAGTGCATTAAAATTACGCGCGCCTGATGTGATTATTAATATCAGAATGATCCCACCTAATGATATCGAAACGGCAGTATTAGACGGTACTTTACATATTGGGGTTGTGCCTGAATTCCGTACTTTGCCCGGTTTGAATTACAACAAATTATATAAAGAACGCTCTTTATTATACTGCGCCAATCAACACCCTTTATTTGCTCAAAACCTTAATGCGATAAGCGACCAAGCATTGGGAGAATATGACGCAGTCGTACCAAACTATCCTCAATCTGCAGATATAAAACAACAGCAAATAATGCTTAATGCAACCGCAACCAGTACTGACCGTGAAGGAATTGCTTTCTTAATTTTAAGTCATCGCTTTATTGGATTTTTACCCACGCACTTTGCAAAACGCTGGGTTGTGAAAGATCAGTTAAGGGCCATTGGTGAGCATAATAGAGGTTTTGATACACACTTTTCAGTGATCACGCGTAA
>JAOFNL010000204.1 GCA_028041985.1 Psychromonas sp.
TTAAAAGAGCAAGTGATGGATTTTCAAAGTGATAATAACTTAACCGTTGATGGTATTGTGGGTAATCGTACATTGCTTCCATTAGTACAGCAATTAGAGCCTACAACCCCTTCGTTATTTTAGGATTATTATGTCTACAATATTAAAAGCTTTAGATAAAAAAAATCATGAACAGCGAGGCTTCATTACTCCAACGGTTGAACCAAAATGGAAGTTGATGCTAGTCAGTGCTTGCATTGTAATTATTATCTTATTAGCTTTTGTCATTTTTCTATTGCTCGATGGAACAAGTAAGCAGAGTCAAATGCCTATCGTTAAAAAAGCAACGACGGCATTCCCAATGACTTCATTACAAGTTGAACAGTCATTAAATTCGACTCAAAAGAGGTTTGAAAAACCAACGAGCACAGTTAGCGAAGTTAATTTTAAAACTAAACCGTTACCAATATTGGACGATTCAGAGCAGTTAATCATTTCTGCTGAAAAGCCTGTGCGTACAGTACAAAAAACACCAGTAATACAGGAAGATGAATCGAATCAGGACATTTCAGAAGACTCTGAGTTTAAAAATCTCGAACTTGTTGCTAAACCATTAACATTAGATGATGTACCGAGTGATTTACAAGCTCGCTTTGCAAGAGCGTTAGAACTTGAGCCTGAGATTGATACTAAGTCTGTGCAGGTCAACCCTGATGATACACCAGCAACAGATATTTCTTTTATGCCGGTTAATTTTCAAAATCAGGTATGGCCATTAAGTTATGAATCACATATGTATTCAAGCCCCCCAAGCGCTCGTTGGATCCGTATTAATGGCATCGATTTACACATCGGCGATAATCTCGGGGCAATAGAGGTGATTGATATTTTACCCCATATGAGCGTTTTTAAATTGGGGGATCAAAAGTTTACGCTAGAGTCCCTACAAGATTGGAAAGGTTAATTAATACCATTCCGCCTAACAACCTGATCATTTAATTAAGCGGAATGGTATAACGTGATTGGTATTATTCTTTGAGTGATTTTACTTATAAAAAAACGCACATCAGTGCGTTTTTTTATTGAAGAGTATCTCCTAACTTACCAGTTATCTGAACGTTTTTTACGGCGAGGTATAAATGGCAGAATTAAACCAACCAGCATACCAAAGAATAAAACACTTCCGCCATACATTAACCACTCCATTTTAACTCGCTCATCTTTAGTATCTTGAAGTAAGTCTAACTCCATATTACGAGCCTCTAATTCAGTAATTGAATCACGTAGGGCTTTTTTCTCATTTTCAAGTTGTGCAATTAAATCATCTTTATCAATGATAGCTTGCTCTTTGTCTGAAAGATCTTTTTGATTATCATCATTAATCGTTTTTAGTTTCTCTTGGCTGATTTGAAGCTTTTTTTGTACCTCAGGTAACAATGATTTTGCTGGTGGTTGTTGTTGAATTTCTGATGCTTTTACCCAACCAGTTCTGCCGGTCGGTGATTTTATTTGCATAAATTTTGTCTGCTCATCATATTTTAAAGTAGTGACAGCAGTGCCAACCTGAATGCTACCAATGATACGATATTCTAAACTAGGGCCTGAATGCATAAAAATAGATAAGTCATCACTTACGTATTGTGTCGCCGCAAAACTAGTTGAAGAAAATAGTAAGCAGAGTAAGAATTTAATCGATTTCAAGTGCAGTACCTTTTAGCAAATATATTGAATCATCATTCTAAGAGTTATTGAGGCGGAGTAAAAGCAAAAAGAGAGCCTAAGCTCTCTTTTTGTCGGTTGGAAGCATTAAATACTAAGAAAAAATACTTTGCAGTATGTAGAAGAATACTATCGATAAACCAGCGCCAATCGGTAGCGTTACAACCCAAGATATAACAATATTACGTACAACACCTAAGTTTAATGCAGCAATGCCACGTGCCATACCTACACCTAACACAGCACCTACTAATGTTTGTGTTGTTGAAATTGGTAAACCTGTTCCTGATGCAATAACAACAGTAGAAGCAGCGGCTAATTCAGCAGCAAAACCACGGCTTGGTGTTAAATGCGTAATTCCTTGACCAATGGTTGCCATTACACGCTTACCAAAGATCGCTAAACCTAAAACAATACCGATACCACCTAGTGGTAAAATCCACCATGCCAACGTCGCTTTAGCTGCGATTTGACCATGGTTGTCTACAATGCTTACAACAGCCGCTAGAGGGCCAATGGCATTCGCCACATCGTTTGAACCATGAGCAAAAGCCATAGCACATGCAGTGATAATCATTAATACTGCGAATATCTTCTCAACGTTAGCAAAGTGCATGCGTTTGTCTGCTTGAGGATCAATTTTAATACGATTGATAAAGGTTTTACCGATGACGGCGACGATAACACCTATTGCCACTGCTAATAAATTTGCTTCTACAATATTAAAGTGTAAACCAACATGTTTTAGTCCTTTAGTAATGGTTACTAAAGATAAAATAAAGCCAGCTAAAAACATATAAAAAGGTACGAAGCGTTTGGCATTTTTGATGGGATCATTAGTATTAAATATCAGTTTTTGAGAACTCATAA
>JAOFNL010000207.1 GCA_028041985.1 Psychromonas sp.
TCAAATTACTACGTTAATTAAAAGCGGACAATTAGAAGTTGAGGGTGATATTCAATTGGTGCAACAATTCGCAAAATTATTGACTAATATGGAAATTGATTGGGAAGAGCACCTTTCAAAAAAAGTGGGTGATGTCATTGCACATAAACTTTGTTATCACGCGAAAAAGATTCAGCAAGGCATATCCAGTCAACTAAAAAAAGTTGAAAAACAAAGCGCATTATATATAACAGAAGAACTTAAATTAGCACCAGGAGGATTAGAAGTTGCTTATTTTTGTGAACAAGTAAAAACATTGCAACATCAAACTGATATGCTGCAACAGAAGCTAGATAAATTGTTAAAAAAGACACTGACGAGCAAAGCGCTAACTAAGTAAACTGGAATATAGATGATAAAAATTAAAGAGTTATCGCGTTTATACCAAATTAACAAAACTTTTATTGAATATGGTTTAATCGAGTTAATTCCTAAAGCTCAAATTCCTAAAAGTTATTGGTTAATGCGCCTCAGCTTATTTTGGTTACGTAATCAGTATAAGAAGACACCCTTGCCCGAACGACTGCGTTTAAGTCTACAATCATTAGGGCCTATCTATATTAAATTAGGGCAAATGCTCTCAACCCGACGTGATTTATTGCCTCCTATTTATGCAGACCAACTCGCACATTTACAAGATAACGTTCCGGCTTTCTGTGGTGATTTAGCGATTCAGCAAATAGAAAAATCTTTCCAACGACCTATCGATGATATTTTTGATAACTTCGATAAAGCAGCACTAGCTTCGGCCTCGATTGCACAAGTACACACTGCAATATTGAAAGAAGATGGTCGAGAAGTTGTGATAAAAGTAACCCGTCCAAACATAGGCAAAACCATTGAAGCTGATATTCAATTAATGAAGTGGTTAGCCATGTTAGTACAACGTTTTGTTAAAGATGCCAAACGACTGCGACCTGTGGAAGTGATCCATGAATATGAAAAAACTATTTTAGATGAATTAGATTTAATGCGTGAAGGCGCAAATGCTATCCAACTTCGCCGAAACTTTTTAAATTCAAAAGTACTTTATATCCCTGAAATCTACTCTGATTACTGCACCAAAAATGCATTGGTCATGGAACGTATTTACGGTATTCCTGTATCAGATATTGATGCTTTAAAAGCACAAAATACTAACCTTAAATTATTGGCTGAGCGTGGCGTTGAGGCCTTTTTTACTCAGGTATTTCGAGACAGCTTTTTCCATGCAGATATGCATCCAGGCAATGTATTCGTGTCTTATGAACATCCAGAGGATCCGCTTTGGATCGGCATAGATTGTGGTATTGTAGGTACCCTAACCAATGAAGATAAGCGTTATTTAGCAGAGAACTTCCTCGCCTTTTTTAATCGTAATTATAGGCAAGTAGCTCAGTTGCATATCGATTCAGGGTGGGTGCCCGCAAACACACCGGTTGAAGAGTTTGAATTTGCTATACGCGCAGTTTGCGAGCCTATTTTTGAAAAGCCGTTATCGGAAATATCATTTGCACAGGTATTAATTAATCTCTTTAATACTGCTCGTCGTTTTAATATGCAAGTACAACCCCAGCTAGTTTTATTACAAAAAACATTACTTTATATCGAAGGATTGGGGCGACAGTTATACCCTCAATTAGATTTATGGGATACAGCAAAACCTTTCTTAGAAAAGTGGATGCGAGAACAGGTTAGTCCAAAAACATTATTGAATAAGTTAAAGTTAAAAGCCCCATTTTGGTTAGAAAAGCTGCCAGACATTCCAGAGTTGGTTTATCACAACCTAGCACAAACTAAACAAATTCAACAACAACAGCAATTATTAATACAACGTATTAACGAACAACAACAAAAAAACAACAAAAGCCAAGTAATTACAGCATTATCAATCACGTTAAGTATCATTGCTGCTTTATTCTATTTACAATCTAATGCAATGTTTAGCTTGTATTTTGGCATTCCAGCAGTAATATCTTGGGTACTTGCTTGGCGATTTAGCAATAAGCCTTAATAAATCAATAGCAGATGTAAATGCTTCGTATTTAAGGCAAAATAACTAATCATTCATTACAACATTATTTACACAACAGGGAATATATTATGGGCGGTATCGGAATTTGGCAGTTAGTTATTATTGCTGTGATTGTTATTGTTTTATTTGGCACTAAAAAATTACGTGGCATTGGTGGAGATTTAGGTGGCGCAATTAAAGGCTTCAAAAAAGCAATAAAAGAAGATGAAAGTGCACCAGTAGAGCTAGAAACAAAATCTGATGCTAATTTCAAAACAGAACAAAAAACAACTGAAACAGAAAAAAGCCAACAAAAAAACTAAATACTTAAATAAAAGTAGCTGGCTAGAAGGCGTATTAATTAATGTTTGATATCGGTTTTTGGGAGATCATATTGATCTCCATTATTGGATTAGTGGTGTTGGGACCTCAACGCTTACCTATCGCTATCCGCAGTGTGATGAAGTGGGTGAATGCTGCCAAAAGCATGGCTAATTCAGTAAAAGCTG
>JAOFNL010000202.1 GCA_028041985.1 Psychromonas sp.
TCTTTATGTTGGTATTTGATATAAGTTTTAAACAAAAAAGGCGACCCGAAGGTCGCCTTTTTTAATAAAGTTTAAATATCTACTTACGTGTTAACTTAATAGCACGTAACTGTGCAACTGCTTGCGCAAGTTGTGCAGTAACAAGTGCAAAATCAATATCCTTAGAAGGATTAGACATTTGCGCTTCAGCAGCTAGTTTAGCTTCTTTTGCTTTCGCTTTATCAAGATCTTCGCCACGAATAGCAGTATCTGCTAATACTGTAACGCCACCAGGCTGTACTTCAAGAAAACCACCTGAGATATAAATGACTTCTTCTCCACCATCTTGCTTAACCAATTGAACCAAACCTGGCTTAATTGGCGTAAGCAATGGTGTGTGTCCTGGCATAATGCCTAGTTCACCTTCTTGACCTGATACTGACAAGTGTGCAACAAGCCCTGAGAACAGAGATTTTTCAGCACTTACAACATCTAAATGTGTGGTCATTGCTTTAGCCATAGTATTCTCCAGCTGTTACATTTTTTTAGCTTTTTCGACAGCTTCTTCAATAGTACCTACGTATAGGAACGCTTGCTCAGGAATGTCGTCGTATTCACCAGCAATTAGACCTTTAAAGCCAGCTAATGTGTCTTTAAGTGGTACGTAAATACCTGGGTCACCTGTGAATACTTCTGCTACGTGGTAAGGCTGAGTTAAGAATTTTTCAACTTTACGTGCACGAGATACGATTTGCTTATCTTCTTCAGAAAGCTCATCCATACCTAGGATAGCGATGATATCTTTAAGCTCTTTATAACGCTGTAAGATACCTTGTACGCCACGTGCAACATCGTAGTGCTCTTGACCAACAACTAATGGGTCAAGTTGACGAGACGTTGAATCTAACGGGTCAATCGCAGGGTATAGACCCATAGATGCGATATTACGGTTAAGTACAACTGTTGCGTCTAAGTGAGCAAAGGTTGTTGCAGGAGATGGATCCGTTAAATCATCGGCAGGTACATATACCGCTTGGATAGAAGTAATTGAACCCACTTTAGTTGAAGTAATTCGCTCTTGTAGAACCCCCATTTCTTCAGCAAGTGTTGGTTGGTAACCAACGGCTGATGGCATACGGCCTAGTAGTGCTGATACTTCTGTTCCCGCTAGTGTGTAACGGTAAATGTTATCGATGAATAAAAGTACATCTTTACCTTCATCACGGAAACGCTCAGCCATAGTCAGACCAGTCAGTGCAACACGTAAACGGTTTCCTGGTGGCTCGTTCATTTGACCATAAACCATCGCTACTTTTGATAATTCAGGTTTCTCAACGTTTACAACGCCAGCTTCCTGCATTTCATGGTAGAAATCGTTACCTTCACGAGTACGCTCACCAACACCAGCAAAAACAGACAAACCTGAATGTTTAAGTGCGATGTTATTGATAAGTTCCATCATGTTTACTGTTTTACCAACACCAGCACCACCGAATAGACCGATTTTACCACCTTTAGCAAATGGACAAATTAAGTCGATAACTTTAATACCAACTTCAAGTGTTTCATTTGATGCTGCTTGCTCTTCATAAGAAGGTGCGGCACGGTGAATTTCGTAGTGTTCTGTTGCAGCAACTTCACCACATTCATCAATAGGCTCACCCAATACATTCATGATACGGCCTAAAGTAGCCGTACCAACAGGTACTGTGATTGCATGTTTAGTATCAGTAACTTCTAAACCACGACTTAAACCTTCAGAAGCACCCATAGCGATACAACGTACTACGCCGCCGCCAATTTGTTGCTGTACTTCCATTGTAAGGTTTTTCTCAGTCACGATCAGTGCACTGTATATATTCGGAACGCTTTCTTGTGGAAATTCAACATCCACAACAGCACCGATAATCTGTACGATTTTACCTGAACTCATTTCTGATCCTCTAAAATCTATATTTAAAATTATACCGCAGCCGCACCACCACAAATCTCAGAAAGTTCCTGAGTAATTGCAGCTTGACGTGCTTTGTTGGCAACAAGTTGTAAATCATCAATCAAGTCACTTGCGTTATCAGTTGCAGCTTTCATTGCAACCATACGTGAAACTTGTTCACACGCTAAGTTTTCAACTACTGCTTGGTACACTTGAGATTCAACATAACGAACAAGTAATGAGTCTAAAATATCTTTAGCTTCACCTTCGTAAATGTAATCCCAGTGCTTAGTAGCAACTTCTTCATCACCATCAGCTTTTGGCAAAGGTAATAGTTGACTGATTGTAGGGTCTTGTACCATGGTACTAATGAATTTATTGTTCACTATATACAAGCGATCAAGTTGTCCTGAGTCATATGCATCTAACATTACTTTCACTGAACCGATTAAATCATCGATTTCTGGAGCGTCACCTAAAGCCGTAGCTCTAGCAACGATGTTAGCGCCTATACCACCAAAGAAACCAGCTGCTTTAGAACCAACAACGGCTAAATCAACTTCAACACCAGCTTCGCTGTGTGCTTTCATCTCTTTGATAACAGGTTTAAATAAATTAATATTTAAACCACCACATAAACCACGATCACTTGAAATGACAATATAACCAACACGCTTCACTTCT
>JAOFNL010000211.1 GCA_028041985.1 Psychromonas sp.
ACTTTGCTTTTCTTCTTGATGCTTACTCAGCTGGACAATCCCTTCGCCTTCGCTTTGACGTTTTGATTCGTTGCTCAAACTTTTTCCATGTTCATCTGATTGATTTGGCGTTGCCATAATATCTCCTCAATCCAGCTTATTTACTTAATTTAATGTTAACTTTAAAAAAACAATAAAATGCTTTATTTGTTATATATGCTTAATATTATAGTCTTTTAAAACAGCAAGATCACTTAGAAGATCTATTACAAAAGCAATATTATGCAGATCCTCACAAATTATTACCTCTTTATGGGTATAAACGTGAGCAATACCTCTTTAGGGTTATAAGTATAACCCTTATATCCACAAAGAGGTAGAAAATATAAATATATTATTTATTTTTATGAATGGTATTCATTACATGCAATAAGGGTATTTTGGATTAAAGTAGCGACAGTCATTGGCCCAACCCCACCAGGAACAGGTGAAATCCATGCTGCTTTTTCTTTTGCAGTTTCAAAATCAACATCACCCGTGATTTTTCCATCTTCCATTCTATTAATACCTACATCAAGCACGATCGCCCCTTCTTTGATCCATTCTCCAGGGATAAAGTTAGCTTTACCACGTGCTACGACTAGTACTTCAGCTTGGCGAACATGATGCTCTAGATCTTTAGTAAAACGATGACATGTCGTCGTCGTACATCCAGCAAGTAATAATTCTAACGTCATAGGTCGTCCAACAATATTAGATGCACCGACAACGACTGCATGTTTACCTTTTAAATCCACACCAATCGATTCGATCATAGTGATCATACCACGAGGCGTACAAGATCTTAGTAATGGAATTCTTTGTGCTAAACGGCCTACATTATAAGGATGAAAACCATCAACGTCTTTGCTTGGTTTAATACGCTCAATAACTAATGTTTGATCTAATCCCTCTGGCAAAGGAAATTGTACTAAAATACCATCAATAGTTTGATCTTCGTTTAATTCATCTATTAATTTAAATAATTCTTCTTGTGATGTTGTTGCAGGTAAATCATATGCTTTGGAAATAAAACCTACTTTTTCACAAGTACGGCGCTTACTTTGTACATAAATTTGTGAAGCAGGATCTGCTCCAACCAATACAACGGCTAACCCCGGGGCACGCAAACCTTTCTCTTTTCTTAGATTAACACTTTCCGTTACTTTATCGGTTATAGCAGCCGCAATCGCTTTTCCATCAATGATTTGTGCAGACATCAAAATTTCTCTTTTGAGTTAATTAAATTCTCTGCTATTGTCGCAAAAGTCACTTAAAATGTCACATCAAACATCAAAAAATAAATATCTTTGATGAAGTGTATTTAGATTCAGATCAACCACTCAATATGCTCTTGATTTAAGATACAAAAAATTCAATTAAACGATAAGTAAAGTATGAATCAATCTATTACTCTGATCCTAAGACGGTTAGTTTCTGACTCTAACACGCACTCTGGTTTCCGAGTGTTAATTGCAATGGCATGTACTTTCATGCCCGCTTTATTAGACTTTTATCCAAATATTTTTACTCAATCTAATATACAGCTCTCAGCTTCTCTTTGCTTAGGTGTGATGGCTTGTGCCATTGTAGAGGTTGATGAAAATACAAAAGACAGACAAAAATTTATTGCAACCGTCATTGCCAGCTTCTTTATTTCAGCTTCAAGTGTAGAACTATTATTATCTTACCCAGTAGTATTTAGTATTGGGCTAGGCATTTCAACTTTTGCATTCATGATGCTTTCTAGCCTTGGCACACATTATAGTAGAATCGGTTTTGGTGCTATTTTAGTCGCTATTTATACTATGATTGGACACCAAGATAATATTGCCTGGTTCGAGCAACCTTTATTACTAGCGACAGGCGCACTTTGGTATGGTTTATTTGCGATTACTTGGTCTCATTTAAGCCCGAATAGATCCTTACGAGAAAAATTAGCACAACTGTTTTATGGTTTAAGTCGTTATCAACTGCAAAAATCCACATTATTTGATGAACAACAAGTCAATTCTCGAGAAGAAATTATTGAAACGAGACAAAAACTAGCCATCTTAAATATCGGGATAATGGCTCGACTAGAATCATCCAGAAGCATGATTAAAACGCAATATAATAAAAACAGAAAACAACATGAATTAAAGATTTTAAATCAATACTATTTAGTTGCTGAACAGATCCATGAACGTATCAGCGCAAGTCAATATTTATACAGTCAATTAGGCCACACTTTTGGACGAAGCCATATCTTAGAAGGATTTCACCAATTACTTATCCAAATAAGTGATGATTGTCATCTTATTGGAAGCAGTATTAATGATAAAAAAACATGCCAACATTCAAAACGATTAAAATGGAATATTAGAGCGCTATCTGACCAACTGTATTTATTAAAACAAAAGTCTCAATTATTTAATAATAACCAAGAAGCTTTACAAGCGTTACAAGCAATTT
>JAOFNL010000203.1 GCA_028041985.1 Psychromonas sp.
AATTTATAGTTAAATCATATACTTTCAATCATAAAGGAATAATGATGGGCAAGAAATACCAATGGATTCTCGCAGCAATAATGTATAGCGCGATCAGTACATCGGCTAATGCTGGATATATCACAACAGTACCTGACGGTGAAGCTAATGCGCCGGTGGACATCTATAAAACAGAAAATGTTACTGGTCCTATGCAAACAAATGACTGGTGGAGTAATGTTGCGTGGCAAGATTTATCCACTGCAGCATACCCTCATCCATTGGCAATGCAGCATGAGGAAGAAGGATTACGCATTTATTATCCTGGTAATCGTATCTATGAAAATGGCACCTATACTATTGCTTCAGTCAACGATATTCATGATTTTACCGTTGGTCATAGTAATAGCGATACATTTAGCGAAGCCAAAGTAGATGGGTTTAGCGACTGGTTTGTTACTACAAAGTACGAAAGTGACGATAATAGTATCACCGCAAGCTTTGGTCACGGCTCTCCTTATGTTTACTTTCTTTATGCAGGTGGAAACCCTGAGCTCTCTTTTTATACCATTCCAAAGGTTTGGTATGGTGACGAAAACAGCCCGGTATTAGGTATTACGATGGAAGGCGCACACTACGCGCTTTTCGGCCCAACAGGCAGTACTTGGACCGGCATTAATAGCAAAACGTTAACTAACCTACTTAATGGGAAAGATTACTTTTCAGTAGCCGTACTGCCCGATGCAAGTGAAGAAACGTTATTAGCCTTTCAAAAATATGCATACTCTTTTGTAACCAATACCCAAGTCGACTGGCAGTACAATAACGAAAAAAGTGAAGTAACTTCAACCTTTACTTATACAACCGAAGCAAAAGAAGGTGATACTACAGGCACTATTATGTCTTTGTACCCTCACCAATGGCGCAACAGTAATGGAACATTACTCGAATACACTTATCCTTCTATTCGCGGCACCATGAAAACAATTGCAGGCCATAGTTTCACTACTAGCATGACCTTTAATGGTTTACTACCTGCACTTCCTAATGTTGGAAGTTATGATATCAATACCCTAGCAAGTTATGTTGATGAGGCGGAAGCTGAAAACTACAACATGGCTAATGTTGATACCTATTGGATTGGTAAACGTTTAGGTAAATTAGCCGTACTGGCACCGATTGCCGATCAAGTAGGCGATACAGTTGCTTCAACACAGTTTCGTGACGAAATTAAAAGCATATTAGAAGAGTGGTTCACTCCCACTAACGACGATGGAAGTAATAAAAGCTCATCAGTTTTTTATTACAATGAAAATTGGGGGACTTTAATCGGTTATCCAGACAGCTACGGTAGTTCATATGAACTAAACGATCATCACTTCCATTACGGCTACTTTATCAAAGCGGCCGCAGAAATTGCGCGCGTTGATTCAGAGTGGGCTGAGCAATGGGGAGAAATGGTTGAGCTATTGATTCGAGATATCGCAAGTAACCGTCGAGATGATAATATGTTTCCATTCATGCGCAATTTTGACCCTTACGCAGGTCACTCTTGGGCATCTGGTAAATCGCCTTTTGCCGATGGTAATAACAACGAGTCATCCTCAGAAGGCATGAATGCATGGGCAGGTATTATTCAGTGGGCAGAGCTTACTGACAACACCGAACTGCGTGACTTTGCTATCTACCTGTATACCACTGAAATGAACGGAATTAATGAATACTGGTTCGACGTGACTGGCGAAAATTTTCCAGAAAGTTATACAGCATCAACAGCTAGTATGGTCTGGGGAGCAAAAACGGTTGGTAACGCAGTTTGGTGGTCAGATAATACTGAAGAAATCCATGGTATTAATTGGCTTCCATTTACAGCTGGCTCTCTGTATTTAACACACCACACGGATTATGCTGAGTTCAATTATCAAACATTAGTCTCTGAAAACGATAATAGTGAGGTCTTCAGTCTATGGTATGACCTGATCTTAATGTACCGTGCAATTTCTGATGCAAGTGGTGCACTGAACCTGTTTAAAGCAGAAGCAGCAACCCTTACGCCAGAAACCGGCAATTCTAAAGCCAATATTTACCATTGGATAGGAAACTTAGCAGCAATAGGCACTATTGATAATAGTATTACTGCCAACTACCCCTTCTATAGCGTTTTTAATAAAGACGGTGTGATCACTTATGTGGTATACAACATGTCAAATCAAGAAGTACAAGTGACTTTCTCTAACGGATACTCGCTTACTGCTCCTACAGGCAGCTTTACAGTCAATGATAGCGAACTGACTAGCCCAGATGACGACTCAGACGGTGAAACGAGCGATGGTTCAGAGGGTGACACTGGCGACGACTCAGACGGTGAAACGAGCGATGGTTCAGAGGATGACTCTGGCGATGCCTCGGACGGTGAAACGAGCGATGGTTCAGAAGGTGACACTGGCGACTCAGAAGAAGATGAAAATGTTACAAGTGCAAAATCTCAATCTGGTAGTTTATCTATATTGGGCTTAATGGGGCTATTAATGATTGCAATACGTCGAAAGTTTACACAAAGTGTTAACGTTAAATAAACGGCTTGATTCATAGACACCATGAG
>JAOFNL010000214.1 GCA_028041985.1 Psychromonas sp.
TGCCATTTGTAGCCCATGTAAATCCCATCAATATAACTACGAAAAGCACTACGGTTAGGGTATTCGCTATCACTGGCGCTATCATAATCGCTAGAGTATGCCGCAACACCACCTGGTGCATAACCAAGTAGAGTACCAAAAGAACAAGAAGTTGATTTATGAGCCAAAATAGTTATCCAGATTAATAGTGAGCTTCTTTTGCAATATAGCAAGACTATTATGATTAGCAATGGGGTGATTTAAAAATAAATAATGACTAAAAAAGGCTGTTGTGATTGGTTTATAAAATCAGTTAATAAAGCCTATTGAGGCTGTCGCTTTAACTCATTAATGCATACGTAAACTTAGGATCTGTTACTCTTGCTTTATTTAAGGCAATATGAAAATTAAATGAGGGCAATTATCAAGAATCTAGTTTAATACACTTTATTTTGATAGGCAGACCGATTAATTTTATTGCTTATTACTTCAGTTAAAATAAACTAGTTGAAGCAAGGTATTCTTAATGCGGTTAATGAACCGCAGATGTAATTACATTCACGATTTATTTTCATAACATACAAGGAAAAAGCATGCGCTTTGATTTTCCAATCATCATCATCGATGAAGATTTCCGCTCAGAAAACACTAGTGGTTCTGGTATTAGAGAGCTTGCAGAAGCGATTGAAAAAGCGGATATGAGTGTTGTTGGTTACACCCATTACGGTGATTTAGCTTCTTTTGCACAACAACAAAGCCGTGCTGCTGGTTTTATTTTATCGATTGATGACGAAGAGTTCGGCAATGGTAGTGATGAAGATGCACAATCAGTGCTGTCTGAACTGCAAAACTTTGTTGATAACATCCGTCATCGTAATCCTGAAATTCCAATTTATTTGTATGGCGAAACTCGAACTGCTCGCCATATTCCGAATCAAATTTTACGCGAACTTCATGGTTTCATTCACATGCATGAAGATACGCCTGATTTTGTTGCGCGTCATATTATTCGTGAAGCAAAAAGT
Source organism: Psychromonas sp. (assembly GCA_028041985.1). Classification (GTDB taxonomy): domain Bacteria; phylum Pseudomonadota; class Gammaproteobacteria; order Enterobacterales; family Psychromonadaceae; genus Psychromonas. The sequence goes on from JAOFNL010000214.1 coordinate 1,005, forward strand.
TACCTTGATAGTTTAGCGCCACCATTTTTTAAAGCATTGACACATTATGCTGAAGATGGTTCTTACTCTTGGCATTGTCCAGGTCACTCTGGTGGTGTTGCTTTCTTAAAATCACCAGTAGGTAGAATGTTCCATCAATTTTTTGGTGAAAACATGCTGCGTGCTGACGTTTGTAATGCGGTTGAAGAGTTAGGGCAGTTACTCGACCATACTGGTGCTATTGCAGCGTCAGAGCGTAATGCGGCACGTATTTTTAATGCCGATCACTTGTTCTTTGTAACTAATGGTACTTCTACATCGAATAAAATTGTGTGGAATTCAACGGTTGCTCGTAATGATATCGTAGTAGTGGATCGTAACTGTCATAAGTCTATATTACATGCAATCATGTTAACCGGCGCTATCCCTGTATTTTTAATGCCAACACGTAATCACTACGGCATTATCGGACCGATCCCTCGTAAAGAATTTGAGCCTGCGCGTATTCGTGAAAAAATGGAAAACAATCCATTTATCAAACAATTATTACTTGATGATCCAGATTTAAAACCACGTATTTTAACTATTACTCAATCTACATACGATGGTATTTTATATAACGTCGAAGAGATTAAATCGTTATTAGATGGTGAAATTGATAGCTTACATTTTGATGAAGCTTGGTTACCACATGCCGCATTCCATGATTTTTATGGTGATTACCATGCTATCGGTGAAGGGCGTACACCTTGTGATAAATCGATGGTGTTTTCAACTCAATCGACGCACAAATTATTAGCGGGCTTATCTCAAGCGTCACAAATTTTGGTACAAAACGCGACAAATAATGAATTAGATACAGATCTATTTAATGAAGCATATTTAATGCACATGTCTACCAGCCCACAATATGCGATTATCGCTTCTTGTGATGTTGCTGCTTCGATGATGGAAGCGCCTGCAGGCACTGCGTTAGTGGAAGAGTCATTAGATGAAGCATTAGAGTTCCGTCGTGCAATGCGTAAAGTTGACGATGAGTATGGCGAAGACTGGTGGTTTAAAGTTTGGGGGCCTGATGATTTAACTGATGAAGGGTTAGATGAACGTGAATCATGGATGCTTCATGCAGATGAAGATTGGCATGGTTTTGGTGCCATTGAAGAAGGCTTCAACTTACTTGATCCAATCAAAGCCACGATTTTAACCCCTGGGTTAAACGTTGATGGTGGCTTTGACGAAACTGGTATTCCTGCTGCTATTGTTGCTAAATATTTAGCTGAACATGGCGTTGTGATTGAAAAGACTGGCTTATATTCATTCTTTATCATGTTCACGATCGGGATCACTAAAGGCCGTTGGAATACGATGGTAACGTCATTGCAACAGTTTAAAGATGACTATGATAAAAATGCGCCGTTATGGCGTATTTTGCCTGACTTCATTACTGAGTTCCCACAATATGAGCGCATTG
>JAOFNL010000205.1 GCA_028041985.1 Psychromonas sp.
GATCTCATGTACATTCGTGCGAGCAGATCTACAAACAGATCCGCCTAAAAACCAAAGGTTGGAAGCGTATTCATTAAAAACGCCCTCTTATCGGAAAACAAGTGAATCTTTTTCAGAATTAATTCAACATCCTGCATCACCAATCTCATTTGAACAAAAAGAACCTGTCATTGTTTATTTTATTAATCCCACGTTACAAATCTCAGACTATTGGCGTCGTAACCAAATTGCTTTTGAGCGTCGATTAGATGAGTTAGGTATCAAATACATCATTAGAATCCATGATATAAAAACCAATAGCCCTGAAGAGCAGAAGCAAAGACTCTTACATCGGGCTTTATCTGATGAACCTAATTTCATTATATTAACCTTAGATGCAGCGCCTGATGTGGCATTTATAGATGCCATGTTAAAACCAACAAAAACACAACTCATTGTACTAAACGTCACTGAACCTATTTTATCTTGGGGTACTTACCAGCCTTTGATTTATGTTGGCTTTGATCATGTGCTAGGCACTAAAATGCTCGCCAATTATTTCATTGAGACATTCCCCAAAAACAGTAAATTTGCAGTTAATAATTTTTACCCAAGTTATATCAGTCAATTTCGTGGAGATAAATTTATTGATATTGTGAGCAAAAAAAATATGTTTAATTTACTTAGCCACGAACATACTCAGGCAACACATGGCTCTGCGCGCACAGTAACCAGAACATTGATAGATGAACACCCTGATGTCGATTTTATTTATAGCTGTTCAACGGATATTGCACTTGGAACAAGCAATGAATTAAAAAGCCTTGGACGTAGTGATATTAAACTAAATGGCTGGGGCGGTGGAACAGAAGAGTTAGAAGCAATTAAACGAAAAGAATTAGCGGTAACCGTGATGCGCATGAATGATGATAATGGTGTTGCGATGGCGGAAGCCGTTAAGTTGTCACTTGAGAAAAAACAACAGTCGATTCCATTAGTCTATTCAGGCGAATTTCAATTAGTGACAACCGAAACAAGTTCATCGGACATTGCTGAATTTAAAAAACAAGCCTTTCGTTATTCTGGTTTAGACCTTTAAATTGGAAATAATTATCGAAAAGTGGGGGTAAAACTAAGCGACTTTATTAATTCTTTTTAAAGCACATTTGCACATGCCATTATTTAAAGCTGGGCATTTTTTACAAGCCGGTGATTTATAAGCTTGATAAACGGAAGATAGATCAAACACATCAAAATCATTTTGGTATTGGTGTATTTTAGATGATTTAGTTTGATTGACAGAGTTATCCTTAACCCAATGTAATACATCAGCAATAGGCGCATTAGCCGAGAAACCCGAATCCTTTCGATTACTTTTCTTTAATTTTTTTAATTGTTTTTGTAGCTTCTTAAATGCTTTTTTATTATCCACAAACAGACCCCATCAGTAACTCTTACATTTAGAATGTAGCACTAATGCGAATGAAAGTGAATATCATTTGTATTTTATTTTGTCAGAAATCAAAGTAGCTTAAAAGCCACGCCCCGAGCTAGTGGCAAAGCTGCTATTATCATGGGGCGCAGGATTCATCCTGCCGTTGATTATAGTGTTTTTTGAAATGACGCTCCCATCTATACTTCAACATTATTATTGCATTCATTCTCATAGATACCATAAAACCGTTTATCAGCATCTGCTAGATTTGCTTTGTATGCATTGTTTTTTATGTATTGGTAGGTAATTTGAAATTGTTTATCGTCTTTAATCGCTTTATCAAAATAACTTTTATCCCATAATGCCCCTGTCTGAGCATTATGCTTGTTAATCAGGTTAGCAGATGCACCTTTTATGTGATGCATAATGCTAGGAAGGGGAATAAGTTGTTGAAACAGAATATGTATGTGATTAGGCATGATTGAAACTGCAATTAATTTGTAGTCAAGATTGTCTTTGGATTTAAAAAAGTTAATCAGTAAATTGATTAATTCTCCGTTTAATATTGCTCCTTCTGCGGTGTTATCTAAAATTTTATCAACATGTTGTTGTTGCTTAGATGTGCTTTGATCTGTTTGAATAATATAATTATCGAGATAATACGCAATGCTTGCTTGTGTGCGGAAAGTAACGAATTGGATCGCGTTTTGTTGATCAAAGTGAACTAAGCTTTTGTGCATTATGATGGCCTATGCAAATAAAATAAGCATAGTTGTAGTCGCTAGTTACTACAAAAATTAAATCTTGTGTAGTAACCATTCTGTTGATTTATAAAGTAGCTTAAAAGCTACGGCCCGAGCTAGTGGCAAAGCAGCTATATTGGGGCGCAGTATTCATCCTGCTGATTGTTAAAGTAGCTTAAAAGCTACGCCCCGAGTTGGTTGCAAAGCAGTAACTATATTGGGGCGCAGGATTCATCCTGCTGATTTGTAAGGTGGCTTAAAAGCCACGCCCCGAGCTAGTGGCAAAGCAGTAACTATATTGGGGCGCAGGATTCATCCTGCCGATTTGTAAGGTAGCTTAAAAGCTACGCCCCGAGTTAGTTACAAAGTGGTAACTATATTGGGGCGCAGTATTCA
>JAOFNL010000206.1 GCA_028041985.1 Psychromonas sp.
GTTACAGGCCCTTATCAGATGGATTTAGTTCAAGTTCTTTCTGAAAAAACTCATGCATTAGAAGGGAAATGGCTATCGAGTAAAATTAATCATATTGAAGAATATATGGCAGGGCTTATTAAAGTTGAATTGGATCCAAGTCAAGTAGATGCTTTAATAGGTGAGTTTAAGTCTTTGCCGATCACGGTTGAGTATGTCGAATTGAAACGCATACCTAAAGAAAAACCTAATCACTTTAATTTATCTATTGATGCAAAAGATCGACCAGGATTAGTTAGTGATATATCACAAGTATTAACTGAAAATAGTGTAAAAGTTGAAAATATGGAATGTAACCGCATAGCTGCACCAGGTATCGGTGGGACTGTATTTACTAGCCTATTTCAAATAGCGGTTTCAGATGCATTTGATCAAACTCAATTAATCAAATCATTACAAGAGATATCTGACGATTTGGTTATTGATTTAATGAAGGTTAATCTTTCTTTGTGAGAAGGAGGTTACAGGAAAGCTTTAATGGAGATTAAAACGCTGCTTATATAAATAATAAGCGGCGTTTTTTATGTTCAATGCACAGGGTTCTAACTGTGTTTGAAAGTGTTTGATAACAAAAAAGGCGCTCTTTTGAGCGCCTTGATAACTTTAAAAATACTATTTATTGAAAATTAACTCGCTTAAAGTAAAGCAGGTATTCCGTATTGAGGTTCGAGCATACCTACAGCTAGCATTGCCATTAGGCAGATAATGAGTACCGCACTTGGGATAATTAAGCGGTCAAGTTTACTGAGTTTTTTCGGACGCTCTTTATCGCCAATTAGACCGTTATTATCTAATAACATGGTTAATGCCCAAGCTAATACTGGGTTAGTTACCATCGCTGCAAAAATGCAAATACCAGCAGACTGTGAATCTTTAGCATCTTTAATCATTTGCATGCCAGCTTCAAGAAGTGGTAGCGCAACACCTACTAATAATGCAACGCGCATTACTGGAGGCCATACCGCAGCATCCATTGGGTAACCAACGATAGCAATAACCATTACTAATACACCTAGTACAATTGCACCTGCTGGGATAGGACGTTTAGCAATTGCAGCAGGGATCATATAAGTACCCCAAGAAGATGTAATGTTACCACCACCAACAGCAGTACCTACAATTTGACGGATAGAACACATAGTCATTGTATCATCAACATCCATTAGTACTTTATTCGTTTTTCTAGGGTAGTTTAATTCTTGGAATATACGGTGGCCAAGGAAGTCCGGAGACCACATTGCAACCGCTAGAATAGCGAATGGTAGTGACGCAATAAAGTGTTCCATATTTGGCAGTCCAAGTTGCCAGCCTGTTTCTGTAGAACCCCACCAGTATACCGGGTTTAGGTTTGGCAGACCTGGTTGAGTAGTGAAGTTTAAGTCGAAACTAGCGCCAGAAGCCATTGCAACAATAAAACCAGTGACAGCACATAATGGTATCGCTAACCAGCGTTTACCTAGTTTTGCGAGTATTGCATAAACAATAACAGTAATTGCCAGCACAACCAGTGCAATGTAACCTAACTCACCCGCAGCAATACCTTTTTCGGCGCTTTCTAGACCGCCTGCCCAGCTAATTAGTGAGTTTATTTGACTCATTGAACCTGTAAAACCAAGGAATACAAGCAGGCCACCTGCAACACCCTCACTGGTTAAATTTACAAGACGAGAGCCTCCCTTGATCGCACTTAGAATTAAGCCAAAAGCACCAATTAAGATTGCTAGCGCCAGTGGGTGAGCACCAGCCATCGCAATCAGGAAAATCATTGGGATCATTGGGCCGTGGTTGCCCGCAAGATTTGCACGAGGATTAATAAAGCCTGATGCAAGAATACAGAATAAGAATGCAGGGATGATCATCTCTACACGAGCAACTTCAATTGCCCATGCAACATCTAGGTTTACATGATCCCATTTTTCAGTAAGACCAGCTGCCCATGCCATCATTACTGCTGAGTACATTGCAATGATACCGATGGTACCTGCGATCGCTGGTACTAAATCTTCCCATTCAAATCGGAAGTCTCGACCGGGTAGATTTAAACCATAGCGACGTGGCTGCATTATTTGCAGTTCATGATCTAAATAATCTGAACGTTTTTCAAACTCGCTAGCGGGTCTATGGAGCTCGCTATAGCTTTTAGTTTGTTTCTCTTCCGACATTGGTGCTGTACTCCATTACATTTTGGTTAAATTTAAAAAATTTTAATCGTTCTTAATGCTGCGTAGCTTAACGAAAGTTATAAAAAGGCGATTGATCTGGATCAGAATTCTAACAGTGTTGTAATTTAATTACATAATTATGACACGTTTATATGAAGTAAATATTGTAAAAAATAAAAATTTATTTAAATCTGTAATGGAACGATATAATCAGTGGGTTCAGCAACGAAATAGCCTCGAAGACCCAAATGATATTAATAATCAACTCAAATGAAATATTAGACTATTTGATAAATACAAAGGTTATACCAATTGTAGTAAGTATGTGATCTAAATTTTTCGCAGAA
>JAOFNL010000021.1 GCA_028041985.1 Psychromonas sp.
TAAAAGTCGCAATAAAACTACTTACACTTTTGTAACCTAATTCATGAGCAACGGCTGTTGAATTTTTACCCTGAGTAAATTGAACTAATGAATTCATGAGTTTAAAACGACTACGCCATTGGCGAAATGTCATGCCTGTTTCTGCTTTAAAAAGTCGTTCTATGGTTCGAACACTCGCACCTACTGAATGAGATAAGTCGGTTAAAGAGCGGGTTTGATTTGGGTTTTGAACCAGATAGCTAATCAACCGCTGTAATCTCGGGTCATGACCTGCATGTATTTCATTATAAAAAGGTTCAAGTATTTCTAATTCATCGATCGCGACTAACCCTAAATTTTTACTACTTTGTTCGCTCAACCTGTTTTTGTGATCGGAGAGTTTTAAAATTATCTCACGCATCAGTGGTGTCATAGTCAACATGATCACACTTTTTTCAGCTCTGCGAATAGGGTAGGAGGGGTCTATATAAAGATTACGGATTGTCGATTTTGTTTCGCTGCTTACTTGATGGTGTTGATGACTAGGTATCCAAATTGCGTGAGTAGAAGGAACTACCCAAACTGATTTTTCACTTGTTACTCTTAATACCCCTTTTTCTGCCCAAAGCAGTTGACCTCTTGGATGAGAGTGGGGGGTGATATTGGTTTCTGCCTGCATACTCCTACCATGACTTAAAACAGGTCTAGTAGGGTCGAGTATAAAAGCCGCATCACTGGGCGATAATGTTGTCGTGTTGAGAATACCTTTTGTCATATAACCCACTTAAAGCGACAGTAAAGATCAATTATCATAGGCTTATCAATTAATATTAGCAATATGTCTCTTCAAGCCGTATTGCAAACTCATTCAAGGAAGATGGCTATGCCAATAAGATTTAATGTTAAACCCGTTGCTTTGCTTTTTACATTTGGCATCGCATTGTTGCTGGTTTTGTTTCCTATCGAAGGCCAACCTAGTTCGTTTTCTTATAGTGCAGCCGTAGTGCTGATAACTTTAGCATTTTGGAGTACTGCGTTAATTCCGCCATTTTTGGCTGGACTTATCTTTTTTGCTTTATCGGCTATTTTTCACTTAGTTGATCCTACTACTTTATTTTCAGGTTTTGCTTCCACCGCCGTCTGGTTAATTATTGCCGGGTTTGTGCTTGGATCGGCCATTTCTTCATCTGGATTAGATCGCCGCTTGGCTTCTATCATCGCACCCCATTTAACCTTGAGTTACTTTCGTTTAATTTTTGGATTAGTACTTACTGCGATGTTACTTGGTTTTATTATGCCTTCATCCGTTGGGCGTGCAATCGTATTAATACCTGTGGGGATGGCTCTTGCTGAACGTGTTGGTTTTGCACAGGGCAGTAATGGTCGACGAGGCATTGCGGTCGCGCTAGCAATTGCCTGTAATATGCCAAGTTTTGCTGTATTGCCTGCTAACATTCCTAATATGATTTTAGCGGGTGCGAGTGAAACGTTATTTAATGTGCATTTCAGTTATATGGAATATCTAATTTTACATTTTCCAGTGTTGGGCATTATTAAATCGTTACTGATTGTGGCGTTAGTGATGTTTATTTTTCCTGATAAAATCGATACTAGTTTGCAAATAAAAGCGGTGGAACCAGAACTTGAACCAAGTTTAGAGAGTGGACAACAAAAGAAAGTGGCTTGGCTGTTAGGTATTACGCTACTTTTTTGGATGACCGATTCGATACATGGTGTTAACTCTGCTTGGGTGGGGTTAACAACGGCTATTATTTTATTATTGCCTAAATGGGGCGTAGTTGAACCTAAGTCATTTAGCCGTTCAGTAGATTTTGGGACAGTTATTTTTGTTGCGGCTGCTCTCGGGTTAGGGGCGTTAGTAAATGCTTCTGGTGTGGGTGAGTTTATGGGCCAAGCATTCAGTCATTTGTTACCTTCATCTCCTGACAATACTTTTGCTAGCTTTATGTCACTGTCGCTTATTTCGACTGCTGCTGGTTTAGTGACGACAATACCGGGTGTGCCTACCGTACTATCTCCTATGGCGGCTGACTTTGCACAATTAACAGGATTCTCAATACCTGCTGTACTTATGACGCAAGTCATCGGATTTTCTACTGTCATCTTTCCTTATCAAGTGGCGCCATTAATTTTGGCAATGCAGCTCTCTAAAGAATCATTAGGCAGTTTATTGAAAGTGACTTTACCCTTGGCCGTTATTACTATTTTATTGCTCATGCCTTTAGATTATTTATGGTGGTTAGCATTAGGTTGGATTAATTAACATTAAGTATTGAGCGTCGTATTATCAAATTTTGTAGGTAAAGGGTTTTTAGAGTTGACTCCTTTTTAGCTCTAAAAAATGTTGAATATTTGTTTCAGAAAGATGTTAAATATATACAAAAAAATTTAACATCTGCATATTTTTTGCACAATCAATTGCTATCGTTACTTCAAATCCCTAATTGAGAATGATTATGAATAAAGTAACTACTTTTGCGATGCCAATATTAAGTGTATTAATCATTGCAGCCTGTGGCGGTACCGTGGTTGAAACGGTTGATGACACAACCACCTCTATTACAGATGATGATGTCCAAGCGGTTGATACTAGTAAGTTTGAATTGGGCACTTCATCTTCTATTACTGAAGTGAGTTGTACACTATCTAACGGAGAATCATCAACTTGTTATTCAATTACTATCAATGGATTTCCTTCTGACCGAACAGAGCTTGGGCCCTTTTGCCCAACAACGACGACGACTGAAGCTGTAGATGCAGGGAAATGGTTTGACGATGGCGTGTTATACGATCTAACAGGGGAGTTTATTTCTAAGCTTGATATATTCTATGGTGATAGCAACTGGCAGCTTTATGATGAAAACACCAAAGAGGTGAAAATCACTGACACACAAACTGCTTGTGAAGCAGCTGCAAGGCCAGATGTCTCAGCTGAATATAATAACTATTGTGTGCAATGTGACATTAGCTATTACAGTGATACTGATGGAGAAGGTATTAGTTCTACCTATTTAATACCTGTAACGCCTGTGCAAAGGTCATCAGCAGGATCTGTCGATCGAAGTAGTATTGGTGTTGCGTTTAATGGTGTCGTCTTAGATGCCGCTGCGCCGACTGAAGATATTTTAAGTGCTTATACGATTGCTGCATTTGATGATTGTGTTGGGCATGTTAACCCAACGGCGGGTTATCATTACCATGGTGCAAATCATGGTGAAGGTACTTGTCCGGGCGTTGATTTTGAAGAGGATGGTCACGGTGGTGCATTTGGTTATGCCCTTGATGGATATGCAATACACACCATGCTTGATGAAAATGGTGATGAAGAGAGCGACCTAGATACATGTCGCGGTCACACTGATGATGAGCGTGGTTATCACTACCATTCTGCAGGGGCGGGCGAAAACTTATTTATTGGCTGCTTCACAGGAGAAACTGCACGATGATAATAGGTAAATCTAGCAAGCATTTAGTGGGTATTTTGTTGATTTCCTTTACATTTTCCGCTCAAGCTCATGAGTCTCATACTCATAGTGCACCTTGGCAAGTTTGTGAAAGCAAAAAAGTAACTGAAGCTTGTGAATACACTAATGGCGAGATGGATATATATAAAGGTACCTGCCAAGTATTTAATAGCGCGTTAATGTGTGTGAGAAATCAACCTATCGTTCATGCAGAATCGAGCACTGAAAGTACGGAAAAAAATGTAAGTGGAAATACTGCTACAAAAGTAAATTAGAAAGTGTTTTAAAATGGATGCAGGTATTTATTTATCTGCATCCATTTTTATAAAACTGTAATAATACCAATAAATAGCTGATCTATTTTTCTCTTCGTAAAACTTAGATCACATACTTAATACAATTGGTATTACATCAATTCACGCCTTGAATGGAACACTTTGCCTAGCGTGAAATTTAGATGATATATTTAATGTAATCGGTATAAATTACAGCTTAAAGATCTCAACTCTTTTATTTAAAGCTGTTGCTATGTCTAACAATTCCTCTGCTGTTTTACTGTTGTTTGCTGAGTTATCAAAGGTGACTTTTGCAATATCGTTAATCTCAACGATACTTTCATTGATTTCTCCTGCTACTAGCGTTTGCTCTTCTGCTGAAGTTGCAATTTGATTATTCATATCTTGAATAATAGATATTGAACGTTGAATTTCTTCCAGTGCCACATTTGCTTCTTGTGATTTTTTCGCTGTAGATTCTGCATTGTTTACATTAACTTGCATCAATTGAACTGAGTTTTTAGACTCACTTTGCAAGCTATTGATCATGCTCTGAATTTCAGCTGTACTTTCCTGAGTTCTATTTGCAAGACTTCTTACCTCATCTGCAACTACTGAGAATCCTCGGCCAAATTCACCTGCTCGTGCAGCTTCAATAGCGGCATTCAGAGCGAGTAAGTTTGTTTGATCTGAAATACCTCGTATTACCTCTATTATGTTGCCTATATTCTCGATCTCACCTTCAAGTTTATCCATTACTTTTTGCACATCAGTAATGCCTTTTACTAAGGTTGAAATATCATTATTCATTATATTAACTACAGAAATTCCTTGGTTAGAATGGCTGTTTGCTTGATCAGCAGCTGTTGAGGCTTGTAATGCATTCCGAGCAACTTCTTCTACAGTAACTGTCATTTCATTCATCGCTGTAGATGTCTGCTCCAATTGCATCATCTGTTTTTCAGAGCTTTGGTTTACACTTGTAGCAGCTTTAGACATGCTAACAGAAGAAGTGCTTAACTGTTGGGTAGAAGTGTTGATGCTCTCTATAATACCTTTTAAGCTGACAACCATAGTAAGCAGTGCTTTATAAACACCCGTTTCTTTGCCTGTTGCAACAGGTACAGCACGTAAATTCCCTTGCGCTATTGTTTGTACTATTGATTCAATGTCAGTTGGTTCACCACCGATTGGTAAATACATCACTTTCATAATGATTAAATAGACGACATACAATGAAATAATGATAAACACGATGGCAATTAATAAGCTTATTTGCAAATTAGCATTTGAAGCTTGATTGATATTATTTAAACTATTCCATGCCCAAACAGTCCAACCAAATGTGTCAATTTGATTAGAGGCAACAGTATACCTTTCGCCGTCAAATTCATAGTCGTGATGGCTAGTACTATCATTTTGAAATTTTTTATAAGAAGGGCGCAACTCATATAAATTTTGTCCGATAAGGTCTTTACTTTTTGCTGCTAATAAATAGCCATCGGCTCTGCTTACAAAAAGTTGATTATCTGGATTTAATTCATTAATGAAGTCAGTGATTTGATTAACGTTAAGGTTTAAACATAAGACCCCAACTATATTGCCATTACGTACAATAGGAGTCGCAAGTGCCATTACATCATTGCCGCTTGAGCTTTTAAAGGGAGTCGTAATTATATTTTTTTCTCCATTTATTGTCCGCAGGAACCACTCACGTTTTTTATCTAGTGCACTAAAGTTAGGAATGATCCCCTTGAAATCATAGGAATATGTTTTAGCATCTTTGGTTGTAATATAAGCATCTAATACACCAAGTTGCTTGGTTAATAAGCCTAGCGTAATGACTGTTTTTTCTGCATCTGTTAGGCCATTTTCGTCTATAGCAATATCTTGAGCTGCGAAGTTCAACGCATCAAAGTAACGATTCATTTTTTGATCAACTGCCTTAGAGATCAAAAATGCTTGGTCTTCAATATTGTCCATATTATTTTCTGTCGAAGCTGATTTGAAATTAACAAAACCTACTCCAGAGACTATGAAAATGGCGGATGAAATTAATAGTCCAATTAATAATAATATTTTTATTTTAGCAGTCATATTTATCCTAAATTTTATGCTTGGAAAGCTAATAATCGCTCATATATAAGCGATATTAGATAATAAAGCTCAATATGAAACCTTTGTGGTTATTCATTTGTATTAACTGTTTCTAAATATTTTATTGCTTATGATTTTCGCGAATAAACGAGTCTAAGTGTAGGATGTAATAAGGAAAAGTTGTGTTGATTTTAAAAATAGTTTTAAATTGCTTTAATTTAATTGGGTAGAAGAGATTGAGATCACGCTTTTGTAAAATACATATCAGCTTTATTTTCAAGCTAACTGCCCAGAGGCCAAGTGTTGAAGCAACTCTCTTTGTTGTTAGAAAGTGTTGATTTAAACCGTTAGATTTTGCTCTCCCACCTACAATCTGTTTACTTCTCCGCTTGCTGAATGTTGCAACTTGAATGATAACGGGTATATATCAAATTTTAGACCAGAATTATCCATCGAATATAGGTTGGTTGTAGACTTCTTTAAATATCATTTTTCCGATAGTTTTCTGCTTTCCATTTAATCAACCTTATTCAACTTACTTTGATCCTGTTGAGGCTGTAATGGTGATGGTAACGATGTGGCGTAACCTTGTGCATAATCGACTCCCATTTTATCTAGACTGTTAATAATGAGCTCATCTTCAGCAAATTCTGCGATGGTTATTTTCTCCATTAACTGTCCTATTTTATTAATACTGCTCACCATCTCTCGGTCAATGGCATTTTTTTCTATATTTTGTACAAAACTACCATCAATTTTAAGGTAATCTACTGGTAATTTTTTTAAGTATTCAAATGAACTTGCTCCTGTACCAAAGTCATCTAATGCAAATTTAAACCCCATCTCTTTACATTGGTCGATAAATTCAATGGCGGTGTAAAAGTTTTTAAGAGCAATTGTTTCAGTGACCTCAAAGCATATCCATTGTGGATCGACGTTAAATTCTACCATTTTACGTTTAACAAATGGCAGTAGGTTATCTGAGTTGATGGAAGCGCCTGATAAGTTAATGGCTATCATGATAGTATTATCTGGATGTTTGGCTTTAATGATATGAAAAATTGAAAATACTTTATTGATAACCCATTGGTCGATATCACATATCAAATCGTACCTTTCAGCAGTGGGTAAAAAGTCTTTTGGAAGCACTACCTTTCCTTGCTCATCTACCATACGGATCAGTACTTCCATATGCAGATGTGTTTTATCCTTGTTTTTTAAAGCACGGTAAACTTGATGATAGAGAACAAATTTGTCTTCTTTTAGTGCAGATATGATACGACTTACCCAAGTCGTTTGATTTCTGCGTTTGGCAATGTCTTTGTCACTTTCTAAGAAAACGCCAATCTGATGTCGACCATTATCTTTTGCCCAGTAACATGCTGAATCTGCTTCATTAAGTACTTGAATACTATCGATGCTATTGTTAGTGATTAAGGTAATACCAATACTAATACCGACGGTATAGAATTGTTCTTCGTTGAAGTATTGATAATTCTCTACTACCTCGAGAAATTGATTTGCTATTATTTTAGCTTGAGCTAAATCGCAACCGTTTAATAATAAGCCAAATTCGTCCCCACCTAGGCGAGCTAAAATATCATCCTCTCTTATTTGTGCTTGCATTAATTGCGCTATCTGAATAAGTAACTCATCTCCTGCGGCGTGCCCACAAGAATCATTTACGACTTTAAATCGATCAAGGTCCATATACATTAAGGCGTATTGTTCATTCTCATCTTCGACTTCATCAATCGCAAAAGTGATATGTTTTTGGAAAGCTCGGCGGTTTAATAACCCGGTGAGTGGATCATGAGATGCTTCCCATGAACGCTGCTCAAGGTAACTTCTTGCGGTACTGACATCACGCAAAGAAAGAACTCCTCCTGATAGCTCACCTTTATTGTTAAAGGTTGGTGCGGCTCTTTCTTCTACCGCTATAGTGATTGAGTCGCTAACTTTAAGTGTGCTTTCTCCATCACAAGAAGTTTCTTTTTGAGATTGCAGCGCTTTAATCAGTGAATTTTCAACATGGTTGCCAGATGAGTCGATGATTTGAACAATTTCAGTTATTGGTTTACCGATTAATTCATTCAAAGTCACGCCGAGCATTTTTTCACCCGCGGAGTTTATAAATAATAGTTTAGCATCTACATCAGTTCTAAGTACCGCATCCTGAATAGAGTGTAATGTAATAATCGCACGTTCTTTTTCTTCATCTAATTCTTCAGAAATACGCATTAAATGCCGGATTGGTATGAAGCGCATAATGGAAAGGACAAAGAAACCAAGAAAAGCCCCCAAAAAAGCGATTTTACTTGCGTTGATGATAAGAGGGCTCATTGATGCTGTGACAGTGACTTTTCCAACCACTTTGTCTATATCATGCAGGGGATAACTGCGCTGCATGGAGGGTTGTAATACCTTGTTGCCAGCAGAGGTAACTAAGTTTCCGCTTGCATCAAAAAGCTCTATTAGTTGATCATCCAATAACACAGGTTCGCGCTTAAGTATGCCTTGAGTTCGATTTTCAGCATACATCCAAGTATTGGGTAGTTGTGTGATTAACTCTGATTGTCCTATTGCCTTTATTTTTGCTTTAAAACTTAATGAATCACTTAAATCATCATAGGCAATGAAGGCATAACCTATAGGTAAGCTGATAGCGATGACCACCGAAATAATACTAGATAGGCGTTTAATGAAATTAATTAAATGGTCATCAATAGGGATCATAAAACGATTGAGTTTCCATTTTCTTTTAGGATAGCTTTACCATCTTCTGAACTGATAAATGCGATAAACGCTTGTACATGTTCAGGAATAATTTCAGGAAGAATTAAATAAAAACGTTTTAGCATTGGATATTGACCTGAGCTTGCTGTTTCCGGAGTTGGTTCAACACCATCCAGCGTAAGTGCTCGTAATGGACGATTTTCAGAAATGATCAAGGCTAAACTCGTTACACCTA
Organism: Psychromonas sp.; assembly: GCA_028041985.1. Lineage (GTDB taxonomy): Bacteria > Pseudomonadota > Gammaproteobacteria > Enterobacterales > Psychromonadaceae > Psychromonas. The sequence goes on from JAOFNL010000021.1 coordinate 8,808, forward strand.
TACCGCCTGGAATACTGTATATCTTATCAACCGCTTCTTGGTCGGTTGCTGCAAATGGCAAATTAGGGCGTGTATCAGCAATTTCAACTGCTTTCTTTAAGGCAGGGGATAGATTCATGAGTTGAATGGAATTGTCATCACCAGGTTGACGAATAATAGGTCTGATTGAAGTGCCGTCTGGCCAAGTTAGCATCTCACCCGAGTAAATTTCTGTGAGTTCTTTGAGGCTAATTTTAGTCACCTTCTCTTTAGTCGACACAGCAATTACAGTCGGAGAGCGAGCGTATTCTATTGCGCGGATCCCTTTTTGTTTCTCTTTCTCTTTGAGAGGGCGTGAGCTGAGGCCAATATTAATCGCATTATTTGGAACTGCTTTAATTGCACCACTACTGCCAATACTTGGTAAGACGATAATATTGATCCCAGGATGCGCATCAGAATAGGCTTTTGCCATTAATTTCATTGTGCCAAGAGCATTGCCTGTCCCACCAATCTTAATCGTTTCAGAATAAGCTTGTGTTGTGGTAAATAAAGTAATGAATAAAATCAGTAATAATCGTGGAGATTGAACAAAGTCTTTGAGTTTGATGAGCAGCATATAAGTCCTTTTATTTGTTATATTAGTGCATTTAAATTTATACAGCTATTATATTAGTGCATTATTGTTAAGTATCAATGAGATCCTTTCTGCAATTAATATATTCAGCCATAGTTGCACTGAGATAACCTTTAACCAGTGAGTGTGGCAGTCGTGTTGATTGTTGTGGGTGGTAGGTTATTGTTTTAATTTATTACATTAAAAATGTCGGTCGCTACTTATGAGTATTCACAGCTAAAGTTATTCGGTTAGACTGACTCCGTCAATTTGTTGTTTATTGCAGTCATTAAGCCCTGTTATCGATTTTATTTTTTGTAAAGCATTAAATAAAGCAAACAAACAGAGAAACTGTCTTCTTTACACCTTTATTATAGGCTGTAAATAACCTGTACCAAGTTGCTGCATCTGTTGCTTAATCCAGACGACTCTCTGACGAAGATAGGGAGTTAAGCGATGAGGATCTCGCGTTCGTGGACTAGGTAGCAACACCGCTAATTGTGCTGCTTGGTTAATTGTGAGGCGACTTGCCGATTTACCAAAATAATGTTGGCTAGCAGCCTCAACACCATAAATTCCTTTACCAAATTCCGCAATGTTCAAATACACTTCTAAAATGCGTTTTTTACCCCAAATAAGCTCAAGGCTGGTGGCTAAACCCGCTTCTAATCCTTTGCGAATAAAACTTCTACTCGGGGATAGAAATATATTTTTTGCCGTTTGTTGGGTAATGGTGCTTGCACCACGTAGACCTTGGCCATCATCATATTGCTCAATTGAATCAATAATCGCACTGAAATCAACACCGTAGTGCTGAGGAAAACGTTGATCTTCAGATGCCACCACCGCTAATGGCATATAAGGCGGTAGCTTTTCAAGACTGATCCACTTTTGAGTAACTGGGTAAGGACTCTGTAACATAAACGCTGAAGTCGGCAAGGGAATAAATCGAAAAGTCAGTAAGGTGAGAGCTAACAATAGTAAAAAACTACATAGGATAAACCACAACTTACTGATCAAATTAGTGTTACGCTTTGCCATTGATTGCCTCTAATTAAATTTAAGAAAGACTGATATTTGATACTACTTCCTGATCTTTCAAAATAATGGTATTACTTGCTTTGGCTTGCACACTTTCATTCCAAAATTGTTCGGTTTCAGTCTTTATCCACTCTGCAAAATAGCGAACTTTTTCTCTGTTAAAGTAAGCCTCTGGTCCACATAACCAATAACTATAACTTGAGCAGATTTCAATATTACCAATTTTAACCAACAAACCTTGTTGTATATACTTCCAAGCCAAGCTATGACGGACTAAAGCAACACCTTGAACAGCAAGGGCTCCTTCAATCACCATATGTGCACCTTGATACTGTAACGAAGGCGTCATTTTATCTGTTATTATTCCTGCTATTTTTAACCAGTGTGCCCAGTCCATGTCTGGTCTTGCATCTTCAATGAGCCTAGCATTTTGGATATCGTTTAATGATTTAATGTTATGTTCTTTTAGATATAACGGGTGACAAACTGGGTAAAGATGATCAGACATTAAAAATTCAGAATGAATATCTGGGTAATTACCTGGACCAAATCTAATACATAAGTCTACTTGCTCTTTTGCAAAGTCGACCAATGAGTTTTTAGGCATCATTAAGAAAGTGAACTCGGGATACTGTTTACAGAAATCGCCTAATCGAGGTACTAACCAATGTTGTGCAAAAGAGGGCAATGTCGATAAGGCAATACTATTTGGCGTGTTATCAAGGGATATTTGACGTACACCTTCTTGAAATGCAGAAAAGCCTTGTTGTGCATAACGATGCAAGATTTGACCTTCTTGGGTTAATACGACCTTCCGATGCTGACGCTCAAACAACTTAACCCCAAGTTGTTCTTCTAATTGTCTGATTTGTTGGCTAATAGCAGCTGAGGAGATGAACATAGATTCTGCAGCCAGTTTAAAGCTGCCTAGTTCAGCTGATTGATAGAAGCTATAAAGGTTTTGAAAATGTGGCATTTTAACTTTCACTTAAGCTCTCCTTAACTGTTTGTCATTAAGTATCGTTTGTCAGGTGAGTCATATCAACATAAATTTCACCTACAGGGTAAGCACATTAGAGGAGTAAGCAGATGATTGAATATAACCAACGAGTCACTATTTTAAATAACGTGAGTATTAATTTCGTAGCGTATTATCAAAAACTAAAAGCAAAAATTGAGCTTATTCATCAGAAGCAAAAAACACGTAAAGAGCTAGAAGGGTTACCTGAGCATTTATACCAAGATATCAGCTTGACTAAAAATCAAGTTGAACAAGAGTTAAAGAAATTTTTCTGGAAATAATGCTCACCAATAATAAATAACTAGTTAAAGAATCTAAAAAGTTAGATGCTCAACAGGTTGCCATACTAATTCGTCTAACAATCTGATCATTCTTACTAGTTTAAAAACGTATTTCTGTGCTGAATACAATCGCAATAAATAGCTGATCTATTTTATTGGCTAAAACAACTCACTTCTTCGTTGTAAATTTCGTAAACGGAATAACCATTTACGTCAATTTACGCCTCGCGTTGAATTGTTTTTTCTGCGTAAAACCTAGATCACATACTTAATACAATTGGTATAATTGTTTAAGGAAAATACAATCTTGATTTGTTGTGGGCCCGTCAATTTGTACTCGTTGCCGTACTTTTATCTTTAGTCGCAGTGCTTTCGTTCTGTTGGCTATTTTATTGAACTGGGTTAATTATTCCGCGAAGTGTAAGGTTTGGGGAGATATTCTTTACTACAAAATTGTAGAGAAGTAGGTTGCTAACTTACTTCTCTAATTTGTATGTACTGCTTCTTAAAATAATGTATTGTCAGTGATAGTTCAGCAACATGAATGTTTACATTTTATTGCTTACCGATAATCTCCTAAGCTTTAACTTGTTTAGAAAAAGAGTTTATCTGTTGACCCATTATTTATTATTGTTTAGTTACTTACCTCGTTGTATGCTCTTCGTGACAGGTTGATACTCCAAAGGGTAAATAAAGCGGGCACCAGGCTACTAGACCAGTGAACAATACTACCATACCAACTATTCCCCACCAGTTTAGAAACCATGCGCCGAAAGCAATAAGCGCTAGCCCGACAATAATACGAAGTGTACGGTCAATACCACCTACATTTGCACTCATCATCTTAAACTCCTATTTTCCTAATTATTGATTAGTTAGATAAAAATCTAACTCCCGATATTGATAGAATAATAAAATTTAAAACATTACTTAAAGGTTAAAATGTTGCACTTAACCCTCTTATATTATAGCTATTAAAATGATTTTTAAGGGCTTAAATGGTGGTTTTTTTAAATATTAGTGTTATTGTTCGCAAAACTGAACTATGGGCTATCGTTGCAATCTTGAGTCAGTTTTATTATTAACCTAAAAACAAAATCTGCACCTGAATTTCGTTTTTTCTTTATGGTTTTAACGTTCTTGCAGTTAATTGATTTAGGTCTTGCCAGAGGATACCCTTAGGGTATAACTTCTTAATAAGTTGTTGAAATTGGTTTCTTTATTATGTCAAAAATACGAAATAGAAAGCTATTATTCTTTACATTTTTAATGACTATTTTTCCTGTTCATGCTGAGATGGTTACTTTTGAACAAGCGTGGAAAATTCTTCAAGAAAAAAATAATTCAATCGCCGCACAACGCGCAAATGTGGATCACTACCAAAAATTAGAAGAGGCTTCTCAAGCTTTAAATTATCCTTCAGTGACACTCGGGGCTAGTTATACTCGCTTAGATGATGATGTTGTTTTATCTACGGAGGAACTGCTCAATAGTTTAGACACTAAAAGCCAATCTTTAGTCGAGAGTTTGCTCATTAATGCGTCGACTAATTTTGGCGTAAATTACACTGAACTGATTTACGGTGGTTCAACTTTAGCTGAACAAGATGTATTAAACTCTTCGATCAATGCATTTTGGGCTATTTATACCGGTGGGAAAATAACGGCTGCACATAATTATGCAGCGGCGAAAAGTGAGGAAGCACATGCTAAATTGCTAATGGAAACACAATCTCGTTATGACGATTTAAGTCGTTTTTATTATACCGTTGTACTTGCTAAGTCAGTGTTAGAAACTCGAATTTCCGTAGAGCAAGGATTAACTAAACATAGAGACTTTGCTATAAAAATGGAGCAGCAAGGTCAAATTGCAAAAGTTGAACGTTTGCAAGCAGATGCTTCTTTAGCCAAAGCGATTGTTGAACGCAAAAAATCTGCCAGGGATCTTGACATTGCGACTTCTGCATTAACCGAAATACTCAACAAAAAAACAGAAGTGATGCCTGCAAGTGAACTCTTTATTAATGGCTCGCTTCCGACGCTTTCCGCTTTTACTGAACAAACCTTGCTATCTTATCCTGGATTAAGCGTATTAACTGCCAAGCAAAATCAAGCTCAAAGTTCGATTGATGCGGAGAAAAGTAACTATCTTCCACAAGTCTATTTGTATGGTAATTACACCCTTTATGAAGACAATTCATTAACAAGTGAAATTACGCCTGATTGGTTTGTTGGTGTCGGCGTGAGTATTGCTTTATTTGATAACACGGGCCGTTCAGAAAAAGTGCAAGCAGCTCAGAGTTCAATATTGCAAGTTCGATATTTATATCACCAAGCGATTCAAGATTTAACCGTACTAGTTAAAAAAACTTATTTTGAAGCACAGCAGGCGATCGAAGAAGCGCAAGGGTTAGCTGCAAGTTTAGCGTTAGCTAATGAGAATCTAAAGTTGCGCAGCAAAGCATTTAATCAAGGTCTTTCCACTTCTATTGATGTCGTTGATGCAGAAATGTTTTTAGCAAATATAAAAATACAACAATTAGTGGCTGAGTTTAATTATGTGGTTGCCCTCAATAAGTTACTTTCATTAAGCAGCCAAATGTCGACCTTTAATCAGTATGAATTGATGGCGATTTAGCGTTAAAATACTTAAGGAACTCAATATGAAACACGTTAAAGCTTTGTTTATTACTTTGATTGTTATCGGTCTGGTAATATTTATAGGCTATCGATTTTATCTTGCTTATTTACCTAAGCCTGTACGTATACAAGGTCAGATAGAAGCTCGGCAATACACTATTTCTTCAAAAGTAGCGGGGCGTATTGACCAAGTCTTCGTAAAAAAAGGTCAGCAGCTTAAACAAGGTGATCCAGTTTTTACCATTCTGAGCCCAGAAATAGAAGCAAAGCTTGACCAAGCCATTGCAAATAAAGATGCTGCTAGCGCAATGGCTGAACAAAGTCAGACAGGTGCGCGGATTCAAGAAATTAATGCTGCGAGTGACCAATGGAAAAAAGCCCAAGCTGCCACTCAATTGATGGAAAAAACATACCAAAGAGTACAAAACCTTTACCAAGATGGTGTGGTTGCAGAGCAAAAACGTGATGAAGCTTTAACACAATGGGAAGCTGCTAAATATACTGAAAGTGCAGCATTACAAATGTATCAAATGACGAAAGAGGGAGCGCGTAGTGAAACTAAAGTTGCGGCTGCTGAAAAGGTTAAAATGGCTGAAGGAGTTGTGTCAGAAATTAGAGCTTATGAAAAAGATACAAAAATCAAAAGTTGGTTTGATGGTGAAGTCTCTCAAGTATTACTAAATAGCGGCGAACTTGCGCCACAAGGTTTTCCTGTTGTTACAGTGGTTGATATGCAAGATGTGTGGGCTGTGTTTAATGTCCGTGAAGATTCGTTAAACCAGTTCACTAAAGGGCAGCGATTTACAGCTTATCTTCCTGCGCTAAAGACAAGTATTGAATTTGAAGTGATACATGTTGCAGTGATGGGCGATTTTGCCACTTGGCGTACTACGGATGCTTCACAGGGGTTCGATTTAAGAACTTTTGAAGTTGAAGCTAAGCCAATTAATTCAACTGAACAATTTCGTGTTGGTATGAGCGTTATTGTTGAGTTGTAAGTGATGAATAAAGCGACGCTATCACAATGGAAAATATTACGCAGCGATAAATGGTTGTTGTCTAGTTTAACTTGGCTTCCTTTCTTATTAGTGCTGTCTATTTGGTGGATATTTTCGCAAGGTATTGCGAGAGATTTACCCATCGCGGTAGTTGACTTACAGCACAGCAACTTATCAAGAAAGTTAATTAATAATATTGATGCGACAGCGGCACTAAAAGTTAGTAATGTCTACGAAGATGCTTTATCGGCTAAAAATGCACTAGTTGGAAATGACGTTTATGCTTATTTGATTATTCCCAAACATCTTGACCGCGATATTTATCTGGGCACTCCTCCACAAGTAAGTGTGTTTTATAACAATCAATTCATCTTGGTTGGAAAAGTGATTCAGAGTGCAGTTTTACAAGCTGCGGGTACCTTTAATGTGCAAGTAAGTGCTATTAAAGAGTTAGCAAAAGGTAATGTGGCACTGCAAAGTGCGATCATTAAATCAGTGACAATTCAAACTCAAATCACACCTTTATTTAACAAAAATAGTGATTATAGCCAATTTCTTGTTTCTGCTATTGTCCCTGCTCTTTGGCAAATTTCAATCGTTGTTTCATGCGTTCTCTTTCTCGCCGCAAATCATCGTCACTATGGTTTGCAAGTGTTATTTAAACAAAAGCCGTTACTGCAATTAGCCCGCATTGCTGCTTTTTATATGCCGTTCTTTATGTTTCAAGGGCTTGCTTTTTTGTTTTGCTTTTATGTGTTACTTGAATGGCCAATGAATGGCAGCATTATCACTTTATTGTCCATCCAGTTTTTCACCGTCATTGCCTGCGTCATTATGGGATGTTTTTTTTACTGTTTAACTTTAGATGCAGCCAGAGCAATGAGTTTAGCAGGGGCCTTTTCTGCTCCAAGTTTTGCCTTTATGGGGATTACTTTTCCCGCCTCAGATATGAATATGCTGGCTCAATTTTGGAGGGATTTACTACCTATAAGTCATTATATTGAAGCACAAGTCAATCAAGTCAGTTATGGTTTAAATGCTTGGCAAACAATCGCTTCGTTTATGCCCTCTATGATGGGTTATCTCATTCCTTTGTATTTAATCTTTGTATTGATCAAGAAACACCTTCATCATTCTGAACAGTCATTAGGTGCAGAAAATGAGCCTCTTTAATTTACTGAAGCAAGAATTTAAAGCGATAGTTAGTAATTCAGCGATCATCTTAACCGTTTTTGGTGGGGTTATTTTCTATTCTTTTTTATATCCATTGCCTTACGCTTCTCAAATACCAACAGAACAAAAAGTCACCGTCGTCAATTTAGATCATAGTTTGTTAAGTTATCAATTAGAACGAATGGCAGATGCAACACCGCAGGTTCAAGTGGTAAGCCGAACACATTCAATTGAGCAAGCTAAAGAGGAAATTATACAAGGCAATGCGAGCGGCATATTAGTGATCCCTAACCATTTTTATCGCGATCTGATTTTAGGTAAAAGCCCGACACTTTCATACGCTGGTGATGCCTCATATTTTTTAGTGTATGGCACTATTGTTGAAGGATTAGCAACTGTCGGAGGGACATTAGCCGCGAAAGCAAAAGTCTCAGAATTACTGATTGAAGGTGAACCATTAGTGTTAGCGCAGACACAATTTGAACAAGCTAATATCAATATGAAACCTACCTTTAACCCAACCAGCGGATATATTAATTATGTAGTTCCTGCGGTATTTGTGCTTATTTTACAACAAACATTGATCATGGGAGTCGGTTTATTAGGTGGGACAGAAAAATCTGAATCAGGTTATTGGAGTCAGTATCAAACATTCAAAGTATTAACGATTCGGTGTTTTATTTTTATTGGTATTTATTACATACTTGCACTTTATTATTTTGGCTTTAGTTTTGACTATTATGGGCTTAATTTACTTGCCGCACCTATAGATTTATTAATTTTATTGCTTCCTTTTTTACTAGCGTGTTGTTTTATTGGTATTGCTTTAGGCGCTTTATTACCACGCAGAGAGTTAGTCACGCTGGTGGTATTAATCATTTCTATGCCACTTATTTTTAGTGCTGGTTTTATATGGCCACTTGAAAGTATTCCACAACCGATGATTTGGTTAAGTAATTTATTTCCAAGCACACCAGCCATCCAAGCGTTTTTAAGTGTTAACCAAATGGGCGCGTCTTTATCCCAAGTCATGGAGCAAACAACATTACTTTGGTTGCAAAGTGTTGGGTGGGGAACCATTGCTTATCTTGCTTATTCTAGAGTGCAAAAGAATGCGCAATAGTAGAGACTGTTGAATCTGAAGGGGTACGTTTGTTTATGATTTTTAATTGTTTATCTCTGCCCGTTATCGTTCAAGGTGTTTTGTTAAGTCGTTAGTTTGGACTCCAAATCAAGGCGCAACATGAGGACAATGGCTAG
>JAOFNL010000208.1 GCA_028041985.1 Psychromonas sp.
TTGATGATTCAGGTAATGTTGTTAAAGCAGGTGAAGTTTTACCACTGAATTGTGTTAGTTGGTTTGGTCTAGAGGGACAATTTGAACCTAAAGATGCAGCAAACAATCCAGGTGGCGCTCCAATGGAGTTATACTTGGGGAATATGTGGTGGGCAAACAGCGGTGCAGGAACAGGTCGTACTATTGAGCAAACTATGCAAGAAATTGTAGCTCAAGGTGTTAACCTTATTCGAGTACCTATTGCACCTCAAACACTAGATGCAACCAATGAGCAAGGTATTGGTGATGTACAAGCAGGTGGTGTGTTGAAAAACCACGAAGATGTACGTCAGCTTAACTCTCGTCAAGCATTAACAGACTTCATTATCGCAGCTGACAAGTATGACCTGAATGTAATTATTGATATTCATTCTTGTTCTAACTACTTAGGTTGGAGAGCGGGTGATTTAGAAGCTTCACCACCATTTGTAGATGCTGATCGTCAAGATTATAACTACACTCGTGAAGATTACTCATGTAGTTTTGAAGGAATAGGTGAAGGCGTCACAGTTCAAGAATACAACGAGCAACTTTGGAAAGAGAACTTAGCAGAAATTGCAGGTCTATCTAAAGAACTTGGTGTCGATAACATTCTGGGTGTTGATATCTTTAACGAACCATGGAACTACACATGGGCTGAATGGAAAACATTAGCAGAAAGCGCTTATGAAACCATTAGTGCAGTGAATGACGACATGTTAATTGTAGTTGAAGGTGTTGGTTCATCTCTAAAAGATGGCACTTTAGTTGAACATGGTTCAGCAGATTACACACCAAACTGGGGTGAAAATCTGTACGGCTTTGCTGATGCACCATTAAACATTCCAAAAAATCGTTTAATTCTGTCTCCTCATACATACGGACCGTCTGTATTTGTACAAAACCACTTCTTGGATAAAACACAGACTGAATGTGCGGACCTTGAAGGCGATGCAGCTGGCGCAGCTAAATGTGACATCATCATTGACGCGACATCACTAGCAAAAGGTTGGGATGAGCACTTTGGTTACTTACGTGAGCAAGGTTATGCAGTCTTAATTGGTGAGTTTGGCGGTATGATGGATTGGCCACTAGGTGCTGACACTTATTATCAGGAACTATGGAGCCACGCTTCAACAACAGTTGATAAAGAATGGCAAACAGCATTAGTTAACTACATGGATGAAAAATCTATCCAAGGTTGTTACTGGTCGCTAAACCCAGAATCTGCTGATACTGGTGGTATCTATGAACATGCTCATGATGCTGAAAGTAATCCTGCTGGTTGGGGTGAATGGAAAGAAATGGATCCAGAAAAACTTTCATTATTAGAAAAATTATGGAAATAGACTTATCATAACAACGGTTTAATTTACTTACGGATTAGATCATAAATAAGTATATAGGAAGGCTAAGCATTTAATGTACTTAGCCTTTTTTATTTTTATATCCAATAAAGTCAGCTCAGAAATATATACCCGTTATCGTTCAAGATGTAATACCAATTACATTAAATAATATCATTCCGCTTAATTAAGTGACCAATTATTGCGAAGGAAAAAACCTGTAGTTCAAGGCGCATAATTGAGTAATAGCTAGCTATTGCGATTGAATGCAACGCAGGGAAAATCGCGGTTTCCTTTACGAAACTTACAACGAAGAAATAAGTTGTTTTAACAAGTAAAATAGATCAGTTAATTAACGTGATTGGTATAATATAAATTTTCGCTAGAAAAAGAGTTCGATTCAAGACGTGAATGGCTCTCCCCTGTGCGACAACATCGAGGAAGTGAGTTGTGTTAACAAGTAAAATAGGTAATTTATTTATTGATATTCACTAATTTATATACCCGTTATCGTTCATGCTCAGTCGTTAGCTTGGATTCCACGCCACATGATGACAATGACGAGTTCTTATCGAAGGTTACTACGCAGAGTTGATTTCAAAAGCTAACGACCCAGAGGGAAAACTGTGAAGCCCCCCTCTTCGTTGTTAGAAAGTGTCGATTTACCGTTAGATCTTCCTCTTCCTGCCTAGAAGTTTTCTCTTCACCGCTTGCAGAATTTTACACTTTGAACGAAACAGATATATGATAGTAACGATCAATCTGTTGCCGCTCTTACTTTACGTGCATTACCAATACTGCCAAAATTCTGTACATGGGTGTAGCCTGCTGCATTTAAAGCAGATAAGGCAATACCAGCTCTGTTACCGCTACGACAATATAAATTGATCTCCGTGTCTTTATCTGGATAAAGTAGGCTAACCTCTTCAACTATCTGTTGATAAGGGATCAAAGGATCACCCGCTATATTATCCGCTTTATTTTCGTTTACAGTACGCACATCAATCCACACGGGTTCAGAGAAAGCAAGGTGAGTAAATATTAATCCTGACATTAATGTCAGCATAGAAAAGGTCGATTTAATGTTCATTATTTTGTCCTTAAAAAAAGATAGCCAAATTCAACTCAGATATGGC
>JAOFNL010000209.1 GCA_028041985.1 Psychromonas sp.
CTTAACTTTTCACTGGTCCATACATGTACAGTCGGTTCAAATAGAGAATCGTCAGATAAGTTTACCGGTTTAAGTTTTAACTTTATTGAATTCAAATCATTAGGGTTCACTTGGTAGATACGGTTACCACAGTTAGGGCAAAACTTGCCAACATTAATATTACCACTATCGGAATTTCTGCCCCACTCTTTCATTTCGCCTTTAAATTCAATGGCTGATGATGGGACAATTGCAGTCACACTAAAAGGTGATGTTGAAAGTTTTTGACACTCAGTACAATGGCAAGCGATGACCATTTTAGGTTTTTCAAATAAGGTGTAACTTACATTACCGCATTGACAGGAACCTATCATTGGAAATTCCATCTTATGCATACTCCAGCATTCATAAATCACGTATTGGATAAACTACAGCGAACATTTTATGACTAAGAATGCTCGCTTATTATCCAATTTATTTTACACTTTCCCAATGCTTAGCTTGCGCAATCGCATCATTTAGTAGTTGCCAATCTAATAGGCTTTGTTGATATTCGCCTGCTTTACCTTTTAAGGTAATACCATAGCTATTGAGTCGATAGGCTAATATCGCATAAAAGGCATCAACAGCACCTGCAAATTCAAACATATAGGGCAGTGTTGCCGAACCAAAAATGGTTTCAACTCTATCTAATTCTTTTTGAATATCGTCGTTTAATACTGCAGACTTTGCACAAGCGTTTACTGAAAAAGGAAATTGTTGACGTAAATTCATAAAACCTGAATGCATCTCTGCACATAAACTTCTCGCTAAAGCACGATCTTTAACACCATCAGGATATAAAGACCCTAAGCAAGATTCGTTAATATGTTCAATAATTGCCAATGAGTCGTGGGTCACGATATTACCATCTATCAATACTGGCACTAACCCAGTAGGTGAATGCTCTAAAATTTTTGCTTGATAATCATCAGACCCTAAATCAATAACAACCTCAGATGTTTTTACATCGACTAATTGTAAACATATCCAAACTCTTAATGACCATGTTGAGCCCGTTCCTACGATTAACTTCATTTAATTCTCCAGTGTTAAGATTGTTCCCCTGCTATTTTGCAGCATTAAAAAATAACGATGATATAACAATATAAATTAACGAGAATAAACCAATGATTTAATCGCATCAGAAATTGTTTCAAAATAAATTTTAGTAAGACAAACTTCAGCTTCATTAAACTCATGAGCACGTATTAACATGATGACTTGTTCAATGGAAAATAGGTGTTCAGCACTGATTAATTCAAATTTGTTAGCACCCTTTTCTACATATTCGTTGATCAAATAACTAACACCTAAAGAGTCAATAACAACATCAGTATCACTGAATATCAGATCACGACACTCTGCTAATAAATCATCATCGTGATGCAAATAAATAAGCTCGTCATCACCATCTAACTTGAGTAAACATGGCCAAGTAACCATTAATAAGCCTCATAAATATATCATTTAAAATAAACCTAAAAAGAACTTTCATCACAACCTGAGAGATTCCCCACTCATTTTCAAAGATCGACTTTTGCAATAACTTTTTAATACAGCGCTTCTAGATCTTCAATGATATCGTCTAATTTAGCATTCAGTTTCTTACGCTGTTCTTTATTTAATGAGGAGATCAGTTGCTCAATAACATTGATCCATATTTGTTTATTAACTTCTAATTTTTTTAAATAAACTGCAGAGCGATAATCATCAGATTGTAAAATCAGCTTGCGTAAGCTTTGTTCAAACACCAATTTATTGCTTCGTTGAATAAAAGTCTCACGAATAGCACTCGCCCATGCTCGACGAAATTCAATCCTTTCATTAAAAGTAGACTCTATTGATTGGTTAGCTTTATGGAGTAACTGTTTTTGCTCTTTGGTTAGGTACCCTGTGAATGAAGTGATCCTATCTTCTATTTTATCAAAGCGATTGTCTAATCGCTCTTGTGGTGTATCTTCTTTAAACTCATCTAACTTATCGAGGTTTTTTTTCTCCATCTCAGCGAGAAAATTTTCCACTTGTTCTGCGGTTAGCGTATCGGAAAATTTGACAATATCAGGCTCAGCTTTGATCAAAATGGACTGCCAAAATTGCTTAAACGAATCAATATACAGACCGACATTTGACTGCGATTCCCCCTTCTCAAGGTCTATTTTTATGTATTTAATTTGCAACACATAATTTTGTAACTCGAACTTTCTATGCCAAAGCAAGAATGAGGTGACTATTGTATTCAACTCTTTTTCTTGTTCATCGTTTAATGTAACAAAATCATCTACATACCAAGAAATAATCCAATCAAGATTATTGTACGCCATTTTTGTAGTACATGAGCTAATGCCAAATAACATAAACACAAGTACAAAAACGCGAAAATTTTTATTAATTTTCATTATAAATCATCCTTGTAGAGGCACTCGAACACCTATAATACCAATTGTATTAAGTATGTGATCTAAGTTTTACGCAG
>JAOFNL010000210.1 GCA_028041985.1 Psychromonas sp.
TCGCTTTTTAACCTGAATGAAAACTCCCTTCTTAACTCAACGAAAGATTTATCGTAGCTACATTGAGTTTCATTTTTTATTAACGTATTGATATTTTTGAGTTCAGCAAATGGATGTCATGTATTTTGTATCTAAGGAATATCTGAAACGTAACATATCGGATTATCCACTGACACCTTGTGCTGGGTTGTATTCAGAGTGATGTGTCGGTTGACTAGTTGAGATAAACAAGTGTTAGAATTTCAGGTGCCTCGAAAGGCACCCTGCGTGTTTATTTCGCGGCCGCTGCTGCATTGACATCGTCGGTTGTCGCCGGAATACCGCTCATGTTGCGCTTGGTGTCATTATAGATTGCTTTCACCAGAGACACACACTGCAGCACCATCACGACCGAGAACGGGAATGCCCCAATGACCATGGCAGTCTGAATAGCTTTCAAGCCTCCGCCTGGACCTCCGGCAACCAGTAGACCGGCGACCACAGAACCCAAAGCAATACCCCAGAAGTAGATATGGGGACGAGCTTTTGGCCCTTCATCACCAGCTGCATTGATGGTGTTGACAATCAATATAGCAGAGTCTGCTGTCGTGACCAGATAGGTCAGCAGTAAAATAACGATGAGAACCGACATTATCCAGCCGAGGTTATCGCCCAGTATGTAGATGACCATAGCAAAGATCTTGTCACCGTCTGGCACAGAGAAGATTGCCTGCGCCGCATCGCCATTCAAGGTCAGGTCAATCGCAGTGCCACCAGCAAAGCTGAACCAGACAAAACACATGAACGCGGGGATGACCATTGCGCCTAGAACGAATTCACGAATGGTGCGGCCCTTTGAAATTCGGGCAAGGAACATGCCAACGAATGGTGCGAACGCAACCCACCAAGCCCAGTAGAAAACAGACCATGCACCCTGCCAGTTTTCTTGCAATGTCGAGACGGATCCTTCGACACCATTAGACCGGAACACTTGGAACAACAGCGTAGGCAGTGCAGTGATGTAGTCAAAGATACCAAAGAACAGAGCATGCAGACCGAAGAAGGTTGAACCGAAGATCAAGAAAAAAGCCAACAGACCAATGGAAAGAATCATGTTGACGTTCGACAGTATCTTGATCCCTTTACCAACACCAGACAGAGCTGAAGCAGTCGAAGCCGTCATGATGATGGCGATTGCGAGCACAACACCCAGCGTGTTTGACGTACCTGTTTCACTATCAGTCAGACCTGGGATGCCGATTCTTGTCATACCTGCCACGAATTGTTCGACACCAAAGCCGAGTGCCTGCGCAACACCCAATATAGTTGCGACAACAGCCACAATATCAATAACGTTGCCGAGTGTGCCAGAAAGTGCTTTGCCGAAAATAGGTGTTAGCGATGAGCGTACAGTCAACGGTAAACCTCGGCGATAGCTGAAATAAGCCATAGCCATACCTACGAGTCCATAACATGCCCAAGCACCAAAGCCCCAGTGCAGATTAGACCATTTATAGGCGTTGCGGACGTTGTCGGCTGTACTGCCTTCAGCCAGGCCGGCGATAACGTCAGGGTTGTTCTGGAAATGGTAGACAGGCTCAGCAACAGCCCAAGTCAACATGCCCACACCTATTGCGGCGCCGAACATCATTGCGAACCATGAGAAATCGCCAAATTCTGGCTTGTCGTTGTCAAGACCGAGTTTGAGACGACCAGATGTTGGAACAATCGCCAAAATAGTGCAGACAAAGAAAAACAGGGCGATGATATAAATATACCAATAGGCAGTGTGCGCTAGAATAAAGCGGTTGATTGCATTCAGGATGCTACCAGCCTGCTCGGGGAATACAACTGCCCAGATCACAAGAATCGCGACGATGATTTTCGAGTAGATGGCTACGCTTTTACTAAAGCCGGTGTAGAAGCCGGTATCGGATGTCTCAATTGGCAGATCCATTAAAGGGGGACTTAAACTCATAACTTCTTCCTTGTTGTTTTTTAGCTTGGTGGCGGTAGAGATCTGCTCTGATTTATTGGAGTTCTTTTATTGAGCAGTTATCTTTCCATTAATTCAAAAACTTGGTTTAGTCAATAATCATTATCTCATATTTATTTCTCCTAATTAATCCTTTCGAAGGTTTCTGATGATACATTGAAGAATCTGGTCCACTATGAATAGAGCCAATTTAGTATAATTTTCATACCAATTAATTTTTATTAGACAAAATACGATTTATATACTACTGGGATGGAGCGCTTTTATTTTTAACAATGGGGTTGATATTTTCTGGAAATACATGCAGATAATGATTAGTACAGATAGCCCCTTCACGGCACAATTATTTCCTAACGCCCTCACTTATTATGAGGTCAGACATTTTCCAAATTCAGTTAAATTAACAAATACGTTACTGCAAACTTCAAACCTAAATCTATTTTCCCATATATTCCTGTTATAAAACGCACTCTTCTCTTTGAAATACTCTTTTGGGGTATTTTAATACCGATA
>JAOFNL010000212.1 GCA_028041985.1 Psychromonas sp.
GTTTATGTGAATTCAGGCCACCTATTATGGGATTTACCTGATGAACTCGCTGATGTAGGTGATAGATTTAAAGCATGGTGTGATACCAATTCATCGGCAAGATGGTACATAAACAAGTATGATTTCCGTCAAAGTACTGATACTTACCCTGACCGTCAATACATGTTTTGTTATGCGCGATTCATTCTTCAAGAGTATTCGTTACGCTACGGAGAGCTAATTGATTCGTGGATATTTGATACCGCAAGCTACATGACCAAAAATGGAGATCTTCAAAAATTAACAAAGTGGCTGTCCAATAGTTTTTATTTAAAGGACGACAAGCACGGAACACATTCAAAAATTCAGTGCACTGAAGTTCCATGACTGACTTTTAAACGGTAGAGGTAACTCTGCAAGATCCTAACTTCACATTGATTAGAAAAATAAGGGCAAAACCAACATAAAAAATACATCAGATTAATACTCACCAAGTAGAGTTTTTATTAAAAATGAAATTTAACACATTGAAAGTGAAGAATACTTACACGCGACATCACAAAAACGCAACAAAACCGTAACAAAAAAAATGTATTATTTTTCAGGCTTTACACGAAAATAAAAATTAAACAATAAGCTGATTATTATTTTTAATATCCACCACTACAATTAAAAACAAGGAAGTGAAATGAAACTATTCAATAGTAATCTCTCCGTTGCACTGCTATGCATAACAGTGAGCGCTTCAGTCTACGCACGCGATGTTACTGACATTGTAAATGATCGACAATGGTCCACGGCTTATCGAGGAGGGACGGGAGGAAGTGGATTTGATATGGAAGATGATCTTCCAAATTACTTTGATACTAAAGTCACGAAAGTAAAAGTTCGACATAATGAACGTATCGATTCTGTTAGATTTTACTGGGATTATGATAGCGATAGCCAATCTACTAGCTCGCCTCGATATGGCGGTAGTGGAGGGAGTGAATCAACATTTACGCTCTCTGATGATGAATATATAGAAAAAATAAAAATTTGGGGGACAGATAGCGACTGGGATGAAGGGAGAGTAGGTAGAATTTCTTTCACAACCTCTGACGGTGATATATATGATTATGGTGATTCATCTAAAAATTTAAAACAATGGGGAGCATATTCTGCTTCGCAGGTAATTGGATTATGGGGACGCGAGGGTAGCGAAGTGGATCGTGCAGGTATTATAACGGCTCCCTTAGTTAATTTAGAAGTCACCGATATCGATATTGATGCAGATAGTTATAGTTCTTCGACAACAGCTTCCACTTTTACAAGCTCTCAGGTGCTATTTAACGATACGTCAAGCTCTCAATCAACACAAGTTAGTGTCGCATATACCGAATCAACTGGATTTACTAATACCTATAGCGAAACGTCAGGAATAACAAAAACAATGGGTGTTGAGGTATCAACATCGTCAGACTGGTTTGGTTTAGGTGAAATATCAACGAAATTATCTGCTAGCGTAGCTCTTCAAGATTCATTAACAGTAGGTGAAACCGTCTCAACGAGTACATCCACTGCAACAACAATAAAGATTGATGTTAATGTTTCAGCTTATACCATTGTCGTTGCTGATGCAGTTGCTTATTACGGAACCGATGAAGTCGATTATACGATGACAGTTGAAAATACTTATGACGGTGAAGAGTTTACAGTAGAAGGAACGTTTACAGGAGCTAGCACACAAGTTTATGGATCTTGGACTGAAATAGGGACAATCCAAAATGGTGTTATTGATATATATGATGCTTTTGAAGACGAATACGGTTATTACGAAAATTAAAAGGAGGTCCATCCAATGAATAAAAAAATTATCTATTTAGGTCTACTTCTTACGATCGCTATTTGTAGCTCTTTTAGCTTCGCAGAAGAACAAGAAACTGGTTTTTATGCCATTGAAAGTAATGGAGATACAATTACATTAACGCCTGATGCAGACAACATATTGTCGATCAATAAAGTAGAAGTCACTGAAGCAGAAATATCTCGCAATAAATATAGAGTCATATCAAAAGAAGAAGCAGAGTTTATTAAAGAAGTAGCAAAAAAGTCCTTAAAGTCTAATCAATAACACTATCTATCGCTGTATATGCCATTTTAATCTTTTTATTGAAATGGCATATCATTAACAGGGTAAGATTACGTGTGCTCAATAAATGAGCTTCAACACTTTTTCTGCATAGGCAGTATCTAGCGCCGCTTTGAGTAAAGAATAACCACGAAAAATAACCACGGACATCCATTAATTTATATTATGATGATAATACTATATTTGCTATCGACAAACCAAATCAATAATGGGAATGGTTGAGATGTGAAAAGTAATACATTTAATTTATGAGGAAAGCACTAAAATTCATCAATTTTTATATACAGAAAAAGTAATAACTGCGAGTAATAACTGCGGACACCCATTAATTTATATTCTGATGATAATACTATAT